>JAZUMZ010000193.1:0-20530 GCA_045603885.1 Bacteroidaceae bacterium
CCACGTCGCTGATGTCCACACGGTTGACACCAGTCACATCAGCCTTCGCAATTGGCTTGACTCCAGCGATATGGTTTATCACAGCGACCACGTCGCTGATGTCCACACGACCGCTGTCATCAACATCACCCCTCTTTGCGCTGACGTTACCTATGACATTGACCCATGTGGGTGTCTCGATTGCCTCGTTGGTGTCAAACACAATAGTTGCCTTATTTGGCACTTCGGTATTCACAGCCAAGTCGGGCTTGAGCGAAATGTCGAATGAGACACATCCGATTCCCTCTCCGTCCTGATTGACCGGCAGCACTCCGTCCATAGGCACAGTGGTCGGTTCCATAGTCATAGGGTCAAGACTGCTGATATGCCAGCTTGCGGTGCCAGACTCTGAGTCGAATGTGCCTTCGATTTGGGCAACGGCGTTAATCTCAGGTCTCATATCAAGTGTAGTCACGAAGTTTTGGTCACCGCTGAGCTCTGCCTCTTTACCGCCTATCTCTATCCTTGTTGGCTTGTAGGTTGAGAGGTCGAATAGCGAGTTATCGAGCTTGTCGGTGACGTAGATGTCGTGAGCCGACGCCGTGGCGAACTCAGGGTCGTTCTCAAACTCAATGGTGTAATATACATCGGTCACACCCTCTGGTATGTTCTTGTTGCCCTCGGAATCCTGGTATCCATAGATGTCGTTAGGATCAAGCGAGTTGACAGGCTGCGAGCCGCCTCCCACATCGTCGAGGAACACATAGATCATATCAGTGGCGCTAGTCAGCACCTTGATAAGATAGGTTTCAGTGAAGCTCGGGCGCATAGTGCGGGTGATAGAGTAGGTGCGCACGTATGGCAGGCCAGGTATGCTGTCGGATGTAGTCTCAGTGTATTCCGTAAGCTCCACTCCGTCGGCAATCACCTGCTTGATGTTGTCAGCGATAGTTGTAAACACACGTATGCACATCGGCCTGTCATAAACCGACTGGTTGCCGTGGTTCGTGATTCGGAAGTCATACTGGTTGCCCACAGACACGAGGAACTGCGGTGCATAAATTACATATCCGTCAATTACCACCGGCACAGCCTGCTCAACAGTGACACACTGCTTAACTGTAATGTCCTCGTCCTCAAACTGGAATACAGCGTCGTAGTCACCTAATGGAGCACCTCCAAAGTCAAATTTCACGCTTGTGGTTGCATTGCCCTCATGCCCAATCTCCACGGAGTTGAGTGTGGTGCCGCCATTCACAAGCTTAACCTTGTTCAGCTTATCAAAACCGTTGCCCTGGAATGTGATGGTGCTCGGACCTCCGTTACCAACTGTCGAGACATCCTGCCTCAATACAGCGTACTTGTCGATAAACTCATAGTAGAGCGTGAGCGAAGAGCCATAGGTGGCTGTCACATCGTGCAGTGCCAGGTAGTAAGTTCCGTTCTCCTCGGCATGTACGCCACCCCACTGCAAAGCGTCTGCTCCTCCGGCAGAATAAACCTCCTTGCCGGAAGGTGAGAACAGTTGCATCGTAGCGGCGCGGTCAAGGTGGAACTGAAGGCTGTCACCTGGCTCTGCGGTCATCTTGAACCATGTGATTTCATTCTCTGCCATACGGTCAACACGCAAACTCTTGATTGTGGTCTCAGGGGATTTCAGAGGTCCACGAACTGGTGCATTCAGACTGATTGCCTCCAGAGTGGTCGTCTCCGCCACCTCTTTGTGTACTCGTTCGTCAACATAGTCGCTGTTGAGATCCACAAACCTGCCCGAAGCATCGTAGAAGCGTGCGTGGAAGGTGTTCTTGGCATAGATATATGGCTTGCCGCCCACAATGCGGAACTCAAACTGGGAGCTACGGATAGGCAGCTCGTCAACAGGGAGCAGGGTCAGCATCGAGAACGGATTCTGCCGCTCCGTCAGCTTCACCTTGTGGATATCCTCGCCCTGCTGATCGTTCAGCCAGTACCAGTATTCCACAGTGCCGTAGCCGCCAATTGGAATTTTAGTGAAGAAGTGGGTCTGTACCTTGGTTGTCACGCCCTTGCCGTTGCTGAGCATGTAGGCAATTCTGTGCAGACCGTCGTCAAGATCGGCCACGTCGAGATCGAAGTGGAAGGTGCCGTTGGCCAGAACTCCAGCCTCACGGTTGAACTCTGTGCCGTCGATAGAATACACGCATTTCATCTCCGAGAACTCAGTGCGGGTGGTCTCACGCATGAAGAAGCTCTGATACAATGCAGTCGCGGCACCGCTTGGTGTCACCACCTGAACAAACATGCGATGAAAACCCTGTGGTAAACTGGACACGTCGAACTGCCAGTTTACGATGCCTCCTGTGGCTGGGACGTCCTCTTTCTTGAAGAGCTTGTCGTCTATCATGCAGAGGCAGGTAAGATGGTCAACACCAATCACCTGGGGAATCTTCACAAAAGGATAGGACTTAGGCTGTCCGAGTCCGCCACCCTCGCCCTCAGCCTGGACGTTTATGATATGAAATCCGTCCTTGAGGTTCTCCACGTCGAGCATAAACGCCTCACCTGAAGGCACACCCTTTTGCAGTGTGGAATAGTCGTTGTCAAACCAGCATCTCGAGGCACCCTGCATCGGTGTCTTTACGAAATACCTGGTCACCGGCACTGTCCTCTTGTGATCCTCACCGGTGTTGGCCTGTATGTGGATTGCGTGGAGCGACTCGCTCAGGCCGCTCACATCGGCCTCAAACGAACATGAGGAGCCAATCGCGCGGGCCTCCTTCAGTGTCGAGCGGTCGTTGTCGAACCAATACTCGTAGCCGAAGGAAATCCACTGTGCCTTAGCCACACCGCTCAGACACAAGGCCATTATTATTAACATATACTTTCGCATAGGCTGCAAGATTTTAACTGTTAAACACTTAAAAGGCTGTCAGACAGTTATTATTCCGCGCCTGCCACTGTAATATCGACGCTCAGCTTGCCGTCGGCCGTGGATTTTGATGCCACGTTGCATTTTGTAATCTGGGGATTCGAGGGGGTGATGCTGAACGGCATGCTTCCACCATAAAGACCAACCTGTGTCTCGTCTGTCCCTAGGTATTTTGCAGCCGCTGCCTCTGTCAGCTCATACTGCTCGCTGTCACTGTAAGTTCCGTCTGTGCAAGTCTTGAAAACCTCTGCATAGGTGGCAACGGAGTTGGTGGTGTTGGGAATCCTTGAAAAAGGAGTAACGCTTGTGTCATCGCTAAGCAGCACACAGTTGTATAAAGAGTTTCTCGGTGCAAATGTGTTAGAGGAATATCCTACAAAAATGCAGTTTTTGAAAGTACTTGTCGGTAAATACCAATCTACGGCGCTTTTACATATTACGCAGTTGGTAAATTCCATGGTTCCGTCATTCCAAGGGTCAAATATAACGCAGTTCAGACAAGACGCGCTACTAAGGGAGTTGTTCATAGCAATACGGGTGCTGACCTTGCAATGGATCATTGTGAGGTTAATACATGGTATGTTGGGGTTAATTGTGTTAAAGCGGCTTTTCAGGAAGGTCGCGTTTCTCAAAGTGTCAGCGATTGTGATTGTGTAGTTGCTGTATATTCCCTCGATAGTAAGAGGCTTTTCAGAACCTTTGACATTGAAGTTTCCAGAAATGATTGTAGGCTCGCTCTGTGTCTTGGGGTCAACATCCATACCGGCACCGCGGATGGTGATGCCCTTCTCGATGTTAACAGAGGTGAATGTACCACTTGAGAGTGTGATGATATCGCCGTCCACAGCGGCAGCGTATGCCTCACGGAGAGCCGTGGAGCCGTAGAATGTAGAGACGTCACCCTCGTGGCTGAGTGTTGCCAGCAGGGAGCTCTGTGCGAATGTAGCGGTAGCGGCCATCATGGCGGCTACAAGTGAGATAATAATTTTTTTCATAATCTTTTGGTTTTTAAATGTGAATAAATATTGTTGAATTCTAACTTATTTAAGTGCCAAAGGCACACCATTTTCAAAACATATTGTAGTAGATACGGAAGTTAAGGACCGGATATACAGAGACTTTCTCTATTTTGTCCATTGCATCATACAAGTCATCGTCATGCACGTCTCTCTTACGTATCTGCACCCATGTATTCTCTTCGGGTGAGTACACCTTCAGCTTAGGCTTGCCCCAGAACATCACTCCCAGGTCGAACGCGGCAGAAACCTTGTGTTTAGAGGATATCGGCCGTCCGAATCCCAGCCCCACGTAAGGTTTGAAGCCTTTGGTCTGAAGATGGAGTCTCAACTGGTTGTCGGCATCGGGCCTGATAAACACGCCACCGATATCCATTCCCTCGCCCGGAGCTACCTCAAGAGGACTGGTATTGTGGACCGTACCAAGATTTTTCATGCCTTCATAAAATCCTCCTGTAATGTGGAACGAGCTGTGTTTGAAGGGATAGATATCTGCCAGCAGCTTGAAGTCCGACATGTGTACACGTCCTCTGATATCCACGTTCTTCTCCTCTCCTTGGGTTGTGTAGTTCACGTCGGTGTTGATATTGAACCTCGGCAGGGTTGTGAATCCTGTTCGCACAGTGATGTAGTGGGTGATTGGGGAGGCAATCTCAAATCCCCACCCTGTGGTTCCCAACTCAGCTCCTAAAGACAGATGGTTGAAAATCTTCTCCTGGGCATTGACACTGACGGCTGACAGGCTCAACACCACCATCAAAATTGTTCTAATAATGATTTTCATGTTTTTCAACGTTTATTTGGTTTATGCTTACCACAATAAGGTATTAATTCTCCATTTATCTGCGAATATAGGAATTACAACCCGATTCTGAGACAAAAAAAGCACCGATAATGACGAAACGCCCGATTAAAGTGACGAAAGCCGACATTTCAACGATGAAACACAGACAACAACACAGCGCACTATAATAAAGGATTAAACTTATCAACCCCAAAAGAAAATTTGCACTCAAATAGTGCAAATTTTGCAAAATAATGCACTACTTTAGTGCAAATTTATTATCTTTGCACCCATAAACGTTATGTAATCGCTTATGGACATCTCACTTATTGAATTTATGAAAAGCCAGTTGAGGCAAACGACTTCAACATTTCACCGTTATATGTACAACCAGATTAGCTGGGAATCGCGAATGTTTGGTCTTGTAGGGGCACGAGGAGTCGGCAAGTCCACAATGGTCCTGCAATATATCAAAGAGCATTGGGATTCAAGACACCTGTTTTACATAAGTGCCGACCACTTGTATTTCTCATCACATACCCTTGTCGAGACCGTAGATGAGTTTGCTAAAGAAAGTGGTGAGCAGATATTCATCGATGAGATTCACAAGTACAGCAACTGGTCACGCGAGTTGAAACAGATTTATGACACTCATCCTGACGTGAAGGTGGGTTTCACAGGTTCATCAGTTCTTGATATCTACAAGGGGTTCGCTGACCTTAGCCGTCGTGCCCCCATTTTCATGATGCAGGGATTGTCATTCAGAGAGTATCTTCAGCTGTTCCATCAGATAGAAGTCCCAGTATATACTATAGATAACGTGCTAAAACTGAGCGTTGAAATTCCTAATGTGAGTCATCCCTTGCCATTCTTCCGAAATTATCTCCAGAATGGCTATTATCCTTTTGCCAGTGATACGGACTTTGAACTTCGACTTCGTCAGGTCATCAATCAAACGATGGAGGTTGATATACCGCAATATGCCAACATGAATGCATCTACAGGAAGGAAATTGAAGAAACTGTTGGCAGTAATCGCCCAAAGCGTACCATTCAAACCTGTTATGGACTCTATGGCAACCGTTATAGGTGTAAGTCGCAATGTGCTGCCCGATTATTTCCTTTATATGGAACAGGCAGGAATGATTGGGCAGTTGCGCGATGACACAGGTGGAATCAGAGGCATTGGAAAAGTAGAAAAGGTGTATCTCGACAATACCAATATGGCTTATCTGTTAGGTGGTCAAGCCGCTGATATAGGTAACATTCGTGAGACTTTCTTCTACAACCAGACCCGTGTTGTCACGGATGTAATCAATTCGCGTATTAGCGACTTTGAAATTGAAGGAAAGACCTTCGAGGTTGGTGGAAAGAACAAGGGTAAAAGGCAATTGTCCGAAGCCAAGGAAGGCTACGTAATCAAAGACGATATAGAATACGGCTCTGGTAACATTATTCCACTTTGGACTTTTGGATTCCTTTATTAATACAGAACATTACAATCATTGTATAAGATACTTCTTAAATCTCCAGAAACAAACAACATCGCGCTTCGCGCTGGATAAAGGATTAAAAGGATTTTCGGCATCATTCAAAAGAACATGAATGATGCCGAAAGAACAAGGAAAGATAGAAACATTTCCTTATATGACTGTCTTTTTACGGAACTTGAGTTACTTTTATAGTAACCTCATTAACACTGTTTTGAAGAACAATTTCACCTGTTCTATTTGATGTCGTATCACCTGCAAAATGAATGTAAAGTTTTTTCAAATCAACGGTTACAGAGTAGGACCAGTCTGGTTTGTTTTCAACACAAGACTTGCAGGACTTTCCAACTGAACCATTCGCTCATCTATAGAGGAATTAAATGATGCTGTAACAGATGTGTTTTTAAGCACAATAGGAGTATCGAATGGATATTGATATTTAATTGTTGCTCCAATAATACCTCCAGAAGTACCTACGATATAATCTACCACGTAGATTCTAGTGATTTGATATTCTGATCGATAAGATGAAAGATCGCACCCTGAAAATAACATCAGATAACCTGTACCAGGAACGACGGCAATAGAGCTTGACCAACCATCCGAAGGTATTTTTGTGATTTTGCTTAAGCCACTTACCTGACCAACTGAAGCAAACTTTACGTTAGAATACTCCCCTACAAAGTTATTTGCCTCATCTATATGCACATAATACGGAATAGAAACATAGTTGTCCCTCGAACCATTATTCATATTTACAACAATGGTGCCGTCAGGGTCTTTATCACTAACGATGGTTTTGTCCTCATTGCCATCACCATCATCACTACTGCAAGCCAAGAAAAACATGCTTGACACCATTAATCCCATTGTAATCAAAACACTCTTAAAATAAACATTTCTTTTCATTTGATTAAAAACTTAAAAAGGCGGAACTGTTCGTTGCTTTTCCGCTTCTACAGGCTACCGCCAAGTGGCCCTACCAAAAGAAAAGCACAAACAATTCACGCCCTCGAAGACGTGAACTGTTGTCGCTTGTTCTCTTTGGTATAATTATTGGCGGTAATTTGTAGAAGCGAGAACAAGGACTACAAGTCCAAGTATATTTTAAGTCCAAGCAGAAACACCGGGTTAATAATTCGATTTATTAATTGTTGTGCATTGGAGTGACACATTGTGGTCTCATCTCCAAGCACTGTCCGGGTTCTGACTAAATAGTTATGTCTGGTTCTTAATAAATGTTTTTGAAGTTAATAATATATGTTGTAATCTCGATTTTGCAATATTAAAGGGCAGCCACCTCGGTCTCTGGGAGTTGAGTAATTTCAGCAATAGACTTGATATCAATTCCTTTTTCCTTCATCCTAAGTGCCATCCCCCGTGATGCATCGGCACGACCCTCGGCACGCTGATAATTCATAACCGCTATCGTATCACGGAATTTCCTCAAACTGTCGTCATAAAGCTCCTGTTCATGCTGATTGAGCGCAGAGAAATCAGCAATGCTTGCCAGTTTCTGAAATACAGCGCCCTTAAACTCGCATGGCATTCTATTCAATGTCTCCACCATTTGAAAGTTCTGATAATTTCCATCTTTTTCTGCAACGTTAACAAAAATCACATAACAATCAAACGATTTGCAAGAAAAAAAAATGAATTAATGAATCATTAATGGCTAATTATATGACAATTAATGTTTCAGTAAAAAATCATGGCACTAACAATAAAGCATAATCAAATTCGCTTAATTCGTAAAATTCGTCGTCACATAAGAAACATCAGTTCCTTAATTCCCTTAGTCCTTAGAGATTCAAAGATGCCCAGTAATAAGTGAGCAGTGTGATATCAGAGTTGTTTCTTGAAATTCCTGTCGGCACGCTTAAGGGCATCCTCCATTGCAGGTTGTACCCACTTGCCGTCGTGTGCACCCTCATCCACAAACATGGAGAACGGGATTCCCTTGTTGCGGAAAGCACGAGCCAGGTCCATATTACCCTCCAAGGTGAAATCATGGTCACCAACACAGATTTTCCAGTCCACCTGCTTCCATGCCGCAACTTCCGTGTCGGCTCCGTTGTTTATACGCTCTATAGGATTGTTGTCGGCTATTGTCTGCTGACGCCATCCGGCAGACGGGTCATTCTTCAGAAATTCAAGGGATTGAGGGAGCAGATAACCCGAAATGTCATATACCATAGAAAATAACTCGGGATGATGTACGCCATATACTGTAGCGGCACCACCTCCCATAGAGAATCCGGCAATCGCCCGCCCCCCCTTGTCTGTGCGCAAGCGGTAGCGAGTCTCCATATAAGGTATAAGCTCCTTGAAGAAATAATCTTCATATTGCCAATCAGGTGCCCCCACCTTTCCCAGTTGAGTGTTGAAATACATCATGTGATTCTGCTTGCCTTCAGGCATGACAACAACCATGTCGTCTATCACACGTCCGTCAATCAGACTGTCGAGCACATGACTGATATGGTGGAAACTCTCGTAGTCGGTGTGTGATCCACCGCCGCCGTGCATCAGATAGAGAACTGGATACTTGCGAGAAGTTTCCTCATCGTAGCTTCCGGGAAGGTATATTGAATAGTCACGTTCTGTCACGCCACTCAACAACTGGCATGGCATTTTCAAAGACAGGAACTTGCCAGGGCGCTGTTTGAAGTTCTTTGACTTAACCTCCCATCCCGGATAATCGTTCAGATTGCCATTCAGGAATATTCTTGCATTCTCTTTTTTTTCTCTGAATTGCCAATCAAGCCAATCGAGCACCAACCGCCCATAATCGCCGCCATAGGGCTGACCGTAAGTACCACCATGACCAGATGCGGGATGGTTGGCCAGACAGACAGGAACATGGTTTATGCGGTCGTAGTCTTTCTGGGCATTGGGAAAAGCCACATCGCTCGGACCGCCAACAATGTATAATATTGGGGCATGCAAACCTGAGAGCGAGGCACGGCTGGCACCTGCCATTTCCATATCCCCCATACCTGCGTTGAGAATCAGATAGGTCTTAATTCGCTGGTCTGCGGAATTGCATAGCACTTGTGCCCCTCCGCACGAATGACCTGCCGCAGCGACTTTTGTTGAATCTATTATTTGATAGTATTCCGTCCCCTTTGTGCGGTTTAGCTGGAGCATCAGCTCCATGCCACGAATCAGTTCCGACGATTCGGTCTGGCCAGTGGGACGCTCGTTAAGGGAATTCTGCATCTCGCCTATCGCAACCACAATGTAACCATGTGATGCCACCTCGACCAGCATACGCTCATATCCCACACTCGTATCGGCACAACCGCCGTTGCCAAAGAGCAACAAAGGCAAATCACCGCATCGTGCATGGGCGTGCAACATATCCTTCGGACGATATACAACAAAATCAGGCATAGATGTTTCCTTCATGGCTAATGCCTTAAACATGCCTGTTCCTCCATTGTCAATCTCTCTTGTCTTTAGACTTTGAGCTGATGCATTCAGCATGGTGCCAGCCATGATTGCCAGCGTAAGGATTATTCTTTTCATTTCTCTTAGCGGAATTTAATTTAATATTTGCAAAGTTACATAATAATCACAAAAAAACTTTTCAAAAACGTAACTTCTTGTTGAAATTATGTTTCATTTGATTACCAACCTTTCCTTTTATGATAGTGAAAAGTTGTCAAGGACACAATTTATTTTGCGTTTCTTTTGTGTAATTGAAATATTGCATTAATTTTGCAGGTGAATACAAATCTGTTAACTTTACGATGAGCAAACACGGTTTTTTATATCATGCTTTTCATCTTTACTACGACGGTTTCCGATCGATGACCCTGGGACGAACGTTGTGGCTGGTCATCGGTGTGAAGTTGTTTATAATATTCATCGTGCTGAAGTTGTTGTTTTTCCCTAACCATATTTCAGACAATGCCACTGAAGGGCATGAGGCAGATTATGTGGCAGGACAATTACTGAGACAAGCAGAACAAAAGCCATAAATTCACAAAAACACAAAAACGACCTAAATAACATCTAAATGACACATTTATTGAACATTGACATGGCAGCCATTGACTGGTCACGGGCACAGTTTGCGCTGACCGCCATTTATCACTGGCTATTTGTGCCCCTTACTCTGGGGTTGGGACTGATTATGAGCATCATGGAGACTCTCTACTACCGCAGTGGAAAGTCGGAGTGGCTCACAGCAACAAGGTTCTGGCAACGACTATTCGGAATCAACTTCGCAATGGGAGTTGCAACTGGAATTATTCTGGAATTTGAGTTTGGAACCAACTGGAGCAACTACTCATGGTTCGTGGGAGACATATTCGGAGCGCCACTCGCCATTGAGGGAATCATTGCGTTTTTCCTGGAATCCACGTTCGTAGCAGTGATGTATTTCGGATGGAAGAAGGTGAGCAAAGGATTTCATCTTGCATCCACTTGGCTGACCACTTTAGGTGCCACAATTTCCGCTTGGTGGATTCTTGTTGCAAACTCATGGATGCAGTATCCAGTAGGCTGCGAGTTCAACCCCGACACAATGCGTAACGAGATGGTTAGCTTCTCTGATGTGGCCCTTTCTCCTTTCGCTATTGACAAATTTATGCATACCGTTATTTCTGCTTGGGTCATCGGAGCGATTTTTGTAACTGGGGTGTCTGCATGGTATCTTCTCAAAAAACGGGATACAGAGAAGAACATGGCATTGCGGAGCATGAAGGTGGGAGCAATCGTGGGTATTGTCTCAACTATTCTTACTGCTATAACCGGTGACGAAAGCGCATATAAAGTAGCACAGGTACAGCCAATGAAGCTTGCAGCCATGGAGGCGCTGTATGACGGTGGTGAGAGTCAGGGACTGACGGTGGTAAAACTACTTAACCCGTTCAAACAACCCGACTACACCAACCACGAAGAGTCAGGCATGAAAATTGACATTCCCTACGGTCTGTCAATACTCGGGACACGCAGCCTTGACGGGTTCGTACCAGGAGTGAACGACCTGCTAAACGGCTACACCAAAGCAGACGGGACCCTGGAACCAAGCGCAGACGAGAAGATTGAGATGGGAAAGAAAGCCATCAGCGCTTTGTCTGCATACCGAATAGCAAAATCCGATGGAAACGAAAGCGAAGCGTCAAAGCAAGCGCTGATTCTCAAAGAGAATTTCAAGTATTTCGGTTACGGATATATAAAAGACAAGAGTGAGCTGGTGCCGTTTATACCTATAAACTTCTGGGCTTTCCGCATCATGGTGGGTCTCGGGAGCTTTTTCATTCTCTTTTTTGCCGTTATAGGGTATCAGCAATGGAGAAAAAAAGACATCAATGGAAAGAAATGGCTGCTGAGGACAGCAATTTGGCTCATACCGCTGGGATATATCTGCAGCGAGTGCGGATGGTTGGTGGCTGAATTCGGACGACAGCCGTGGACAATCCAAGACATGATTCCCGTCTCTGCTTCAGTCAGCGACGTAGGTGCTGGCTCGGTCGCCACCACATTCTTCATTTTCCTGGCTTTGTTCACCACTATGCTTGCAGTGGAAATCAGTATCATGGTGAAACAAATCAACAAAGGTATAGGAGACAATGAGAACTAATTTATAGAATACCCTCAATTCAGAAAAACGAAAAACATACTACTATGGATTATACTTTTTTGCAAGAATACTGGTGGTTTTTAGTAAGCCTGCTTGGAGCCCTGCTCGTGTTCCTGATGTTCGTACAGGGCGGCAACAGCATGATTTTCGCACTTGGTAAAGACGAGACCGAACGAAAAATGCTGATTAATTCAACCGGAAGAAAATGGGAGTTGACATTCACTACGTTGGTAACGTTCGGAGGTGCGTTCTTCGCCTCATTCCCATTGTTCTACTCCACAAGTTTTGGAGGAGCTTACTGGTTGTGGATGATTATACTGTTCACATTTGTCGTCCAGGCTGTAAGTTATGAGTTTCAACATAAGAGAGGCAATCTGTTGGGAGCGAAACCTTTCCAATATTGCTTGATTCTCAACGGAATATTTGGACCGCTGTTGATAGGTGGGGCGGTGGCCACTTTCTTTGAGGGCAGTAACTTCATTATGTCGAAATCAAATCTCACCGACGGCATTCAGCCGGTTATATCATCATGGGCAAACGGAAGCCACGGACTCGACGCTTTGCTTAACCCCTGGGTTTGGGTGTTGGGAATCTCCGTGGTATTCCTGTCAAGAATTCTCGGAACACTATATTTCGTGAACAACATAAACGATGAAGGAATCCGTATGCGCTCAAAGACCCACCTGATATACAACACAGCCGCATTCCTGCTGTTCTTCCTTGTATATCTTGTGCATGTAATGGTAAAAGACGGATATGCAGTCAATCCGGAAAGCGGAGTAATCAGCGTGGAACCGTTCAAATACATGGACAACATTATTACATTATGGCCGCTACTCGTCATACTGCTTGCAGGTGTTATTATGGTTCTCTACGGCATTATCAAAACCCTGAGGTTCATAGACCGTAAAGAAAATCCATTTATACGCGGAATATGGCTCGTCGGTCCCGGAGTTGTACTTGTCGTACTTGCTTTACTCCTTTGCGCCGGATATAACAACACGGCATACTACCCATCTACAGCCGACCTTCAAAGTTCTCTGACCATTGCCAACTCGTGCAGCTCAGAGTTCACTCTTAAAACCATGAGCATTGTCAGCCTCTTCATACCGTTTGTTCTGGCATACATTGTTTACGCATGGCGAAGTTTGGACAAGAAGAAAATAGACCGTGAGGAAGTTAAGTCTAATGATCATCTGTATTAATTCGACAGGAACTACAAACATGAGCAGATTCTTTATAGCAGCGATTATGGCTGTTGCCATATCAACAGTACAGGCTTACGGGGACGAGCCTTACAAAATTTGTTTCAAGCCCTCCAAAGGAGCATTCACAATTGCCGACAGCAACAGCTCGGCACCACTGCTGATTGATCAGGATGACGCACTCGTGGTCAAAAAGGCTGGAGCCATGTTCGCAGATGACGTGTGGCAAGTGACCGGCAAACGTCCCGTCTGCATCACAACAGGAATAGATCACAAACTGCCGAAGGTGTGTATCATTGCAGGAACCATCGGTAAAAGCCGGTTTATCGACCAGATGATAAAAAACAGAAAATTAGATGTAACACCGCTGAACGACGGATGGGAGCAATACATAATAACCCAGGTGAGACGGCCCATGAAAGGTATCAGTCATGCGTTAGTCATTGCAGGAAGCGACCGGCGGGGAACTGCCTACGGACTACTGTCAATAAGCAGGCAGATGGGAGTCTCGCCATGGAACTGGTGGGCTGACATACCGGATTCACGACATCAGGCTGTATATGTGTCGGGCACCACAGTCTCTGAAAGGCCAAGCGTGAAGTATCGAGGAATTTTCATCAACGATGAGGACTGGGGAATGAAGCCATGGGCTGCGAAAAACTATGAAAGCAAACTTGGTGACATCGGGCCTAAGACATACAGCAGGGTTTGCGAGTTGTTGCTACGTTTGAGGGGAAACATGCTGGCACCGGCCATGCACGAGTGTACCGGTGCCTTCTATTCTCACAAAGAGAGCAAAGCCGTTGCCGATACCTTCGGAATAGTTATCACAACATCTCATTGTGAGCCGCTTCTAATCAATACCGCAGCCAAAAGCGAATGGGATGTTAAGCGCGATGGCGACTGGAACTACAAAACCAACAGAGAAGCAATCATTGCGAAATGGGACAGCCGATTGAAAGAGGCGGCGCAGTTAGAGAACATATACACGCTGGCAATGCGAGGGCTTCACGACGCGGGTCTTAGAGGGAACCTGCCAGTCAACGAACGCATACCACTTATTGAGCAGGTCATAAGAGACCAGCGTCAGCTACTATCTGATAATATTCCAGGACAAGTCGTCGGACAAATTCCACAGATATTCGTACCCTACAAAGAGACAATGGACATATACGAAAATGGACTCAGGGTGCCCGACGATGTCACTCTCGTATGGGTGGACGACAACTACGGATATATGAAACGGGTCTCTTCGCCTGAAGAACAACAGCGTAAAGGAGGCTCAGGTATTTATTACCACCTGTCTTATCTCGGTGCGCCGCATGATTATCTGTGGCTTAACACAACGGCTCCGGTGCTGATGTATGAGGAGCTGAAAAAAGGCTACGACACAGGAGCTGACAGATACTGGCTCCTGAACGTTGGTGACATCAAGCCTATGGAGATGGGGATACAGACTTTCTTCGACATGGCATGCGAATTTAAGGATTTTTCATTCGAAAAAGCAAGAACGCATCAGGCACAATTTCTGGCAAGCATCTTCGGAGAGGATATCACAAAAGCCAAGAAAATATCACAGACTGCTGTAGAGGCGGAATTTCAAAAGATGCTTGATGACTGGTACCGTCTCGCATGGCTGCGCAAACCGGAATTCATGGGATTTGAGTGTGAATGGGATGACAAGGCTCACACAGGCCTGCGAGACACACCATTTTCTTTCAGCAACTACAACGATGCCCAACAACGTCTGGCAGACTATAAGAAATTGGCTTTGTGGGCAACTGACACTCAGAAGCTGCTTGCCGACGAACGCCAAGATGCTTTCCTCCAGATTGTGGGATATCCCTTTAGAGCCGCATACGAAATGAACCGGAAATTCTTGCTCGCGCAACTCAACCATGAGATGGCTGAAGCTGGAAAAAAGGCAGAAGCAAACTGGGCTGCAGGGCAATCAAAAGACGCCTATCTCCAAATCGAGTCGCTCACCAATGCATATAACGGGCAGAAAAACGGCAAATGGAATGGAATGATGGCTGTGCCAGGAGGCTATTGCGCATTATACCAGAATATGCCAGAAGTTAAAGAGTTTCCAGATGTGGGTACACAACCGATAGACCTGTCTCCCAAAACAGAAAGAAACGTGCTGACAAATTGTGCGGTGATAAATCTGGAAAAATTCAGCTCGGCTACCGATGACATATCGGTTGTGTATGGCATCGGTTATGACAACAGGGTAATCCAAATGGGAAAACCGACTAACATCGGCATACAACAGCCACACCTGACTTACCAGTTGCCGCAAGTCAACAACTCCGACAGCATTGATGTAACGGTACATATCGTTCCGTTCTGGCCGCTTTACAAAGGGAAAGACCAGAGTATCTACCTGTCTGTGGACAATTGTGACTCTAAGACTTTCAACAATGAGTTCCGGGAGTATTCACGCAATTGGAAAGACCAGGTTTTACGCAACGGAGCCAGTTGTACTTTTAGATTCCCAATCAACAAATCATTACACAAACACACCTTGACAATATCCTCTGCCAACCCAGGACAAATGATTCAACGCATCATTATCGACTGGGGAGGACTAAAGGACACATATGTAGGGCCAAGCATCATAGACACAATATAAACCTTTATTCCTCAGACTCAAATTCCTAAGGAATAAAGGGATTTGTGTTGTGTTGATAATCTGTGAATAGTTTCAGAAGTTTTCCGCCAATACTTGGAAATAGCTCTGAGGATGGTCGCACACGGGACAGATGTCAGGTGACTGTTTCCCGACAACAATATGCCCACAGTTGGAACATTGCCAGATAGCATCACCGTCTTTGGAGAACACTTTTTTGTCGTTGATATTGGCGAGCAGCTTCTTATAGCGCTCCTCATGATGTTTCTCAATAGCAGCAACCATCTCGAATTTGTCGGCAATCTCGTCGAAACCCTCCTCGCGGGCCTCACGGGCCATGCGCGCATACATGTCTGTCCACTCATAGTTCTCACCATCTGCAGCGTCAGCGAGATTTTCCTCAGTAGTCCCTACCCCACCAGTGAGGTATTTAAACCAGATTTTCGCATGTTCCTTCTCATTGGCGGCAGTCTCCTCAAAAATTGCGGACATCTGAACATAGCCGTCTTTCTTTGCCTTAGAGGCAAAATAAGTGTACTTGTTGCGGGCCATAGACTCACCGGCAAAAGCCTCCATAAGGTTTTTCTCTGTCTTCGTCCCCTTCAAATTAAATTTTGTAGCCATAATTATCAGGTTTAAATCGTTGATAATTTCATGCAAAGATACGAATTATAAAAGACATCACAAAAAACAGAACAAAAAAATTGTTGGATTTTCTCACAAAAATGTATAAATTTGCGTAACTTTGCAAAAGAAGAAAAGAATGGAGCATGAACAAAGAAAAACACTATATTTGCAATTTAAAACAAAAATCCGATTTGCTATGAGAAAATTGTTATTTTTGATAGTGATGTCATTGATATCAACACAGACATTCGCAGTGAGACCGGCGACTACCGCCAAACCCGGAAACATGTGTACGAAAGCGCCTGAAGCTGGTATTTATTTCGGAGGATGGGGAACTATAGGTGACGCACGTGCCGAAATTGAGATGAACGGCATGACCGGAACCTTCGAGTACAACGGAATCAAGCGAAAGCTGAGGTTCGAGTCTTACAACAAACGCACTTCAGTTTTGATTCTCAAAGAGTACGACCTGAAAGGCAAGTACATCGGCAAGTTTGTTGGCGAATACAACGAGTTTTACGTACCGGAGAAAGGTATGACATGCATGTCTTACACTGGTACTTTCACAAACACCAAAGGACACAAAACTTCGTTTATGCTATATTATGACTGATTAACGAAGTTGACAATTGTGAATATCCAGGACAGAAAGGATGAGACACCGTAATAACTACGAATATCTGACGACTGCACCGGTAAAGAGGGTCATTCCCTCTATGGCCGTACCCACGATAATAAGCATGCTGGTGACGAGCTTCTATAATCTCGCCGACACTTATTTTGTCAGTCAGATAAATACCCAGTCAACGGCTGCGGTAGGCGTGGTATTTACGGTCATGAGCTTCTTTCAGGCGTTCGGATTCTTCTTCGGGAACGGCAGCGGCAACTTCATATCCCGTGCACTTGGCGCAAAAGAAAAAGACAGCCCGGCGATTATGGCAGCGACCGGTTTTGGTTATGCCATTGCATTCGGACTGATACTTACCGGTGTCGGATTGATTTTGCTTTCACCACTCAGCCGGGTGCTGGGCAGCACTCCTACAATACAGCCCTATACTGAGCAATATCTCAAATTCATTCTTGTAGGGGCACCATTTATCATCGGCTCACTCACGCTTAACCTTCAGATGCGGTTCCAGGGAAACGCCACATTCTCAATGTATGGAATCATGGCTGGAGCGGTGCTGAATGTATTGCTCGACCCATTGCTCATATTTACATTGGACATGGGGATACGTGGAGCGGCCATTGCGACTGTAGCAAGTCAGGCGGTCAGTTTCTCCGTTCTGCTATGGATGACAGCACATTGCGACAACCAGCGGATTAACCTCAGAAGATTCAATTTCTCGACTGTTTACCTTAAAGCACTGTGTTCTGGAGGCACTCCTTCTCTCACACGCCAGGGGCTGGGGAGCATTGCTTCGCTTACCATGAACCTCGTGGCAAGAGGATTCGGCGATGCGGCCATTGCAGGTATGACTATCGTCATAAGAGTCAGTTTCATTATTAATGCGGCTGTGATAGGTCTGGGACACGGCTACCAACCTCTTTGCGGATTCTGTTACGGAGCGAAGCTCTACAGGCGCGTGATTGACGGATTCTGGTTCACTGTGAAATGCGGCACGGGATTTCTGACCATAATAGCAATCACAGGATTTCTTTTCGCACCTGAAATCGTAAGCCAATTCCGCGAAGATCCTGATGTCGTAGAGATTGGAACCGCAGCGCTTCGTTGGCAACTGATTACACTTCCTCTCAGTCCCTTCATTATGGTAAGCAACATGATGATGCAGACAATCAACCGCCCTGTGGCTGCAAACCTCCTTGCTGCAAGCCGCAGAGGATTGTTCTATCTGCCGGCATTGCTGATTCTACCCCATTTTTTTGGAATAACAGGTCTTGAGATTTGCCAGTCGGTGAGCGACGCTTTATCCATGGCACTATCCGTGCCTGTTGTCTTTCATGAATTCAACCGCATGAGAGGAGCCACGGTTTTATCTCAATATTCGTAGCGACTTATACCGGGTCAACACTCACATTCATAAGATACACAAAACGGGAGGCCAGCCAGGTCTCCCGTTACTAAATTAACAAAACTCTGTGGGCGTTGACGGATTCGAACCGCCGACCCTCTGCTTGTAAGGCAGATGCTCTAAACCAGCTGAGCTAAACGCCCTTGTGTCACTCCTCCCCGGATTTGCGTTGCAAAGTTATGACATTTTTGCGAAACAACCAAATAAATCGACGTAAAAAGTGAATAAAAGTAAATAAATCACCATGAAACGTGAAATAAACTGAATAAATATTAAAGAACAGTTGTTTTTTTTGCCCTAAAGAAAAGTAAATTGTATTTTTGCATGAGGAAATGAAATGAAACACATTGCTTACACATTAGTCTTGTTTGCGTTTGCTGCAATTTCATGTTCTGAGCAGCAATATCTTGTAAAGGGCAAATCCACACAGTCGACACTCGACGGTGAGTATGCCTATATGGCTCCCATGACATCCTCCAATCAGACATTTATTGATTCTTGCCGTGTTGTTCACGGCAAATTCGAGATGATCGGGCCGTTAGACTCAATACAGTGTGTGACGATTTACATGGGTAGCATGGGAATACCTATGGTTTTGGAAACGGGTGAGGTCAGTATTAATTTCCAGAACTCAAACATAAGGGTAAGCGGAACACCCCTGAACGAACGTTTCTACACATTCCTCAACACCAGGGATTCACTGGTATTTACCCAAATGGAGCTGTTCAACAAAATTGCCACAATGTCACTATACAAGGCAATCAACAACGACTATGCTCAAGATGCTGAAAACCTGAAAAGGGTAACAGAGAAGATAGACAGCCTGGAATGTGAGTTTATCAGGCAAAACTACGACAATGTGCTAGGAGTATCATGGTTTCTCAGAATGTGCGACGAGGCATCGGCAAATTCCGGATATTTTATTATTCCCGACAATCTGAAAGCTGTGTATGAATCCGCACCGAAAACATTTAAGCTTAACAGGGAGATTCAGGCTTATATAAATATGTGTGATGGGGAGAAATATATTAGAGGCCACTATTATTATTAGGTGAGGATGCTAAAACCCATCACGAGATAAGCCTTAGTGTATAAACCATAGATTCCTAAAGAAAATTTTAAAACACAATAATTTGCGTATCTGACAACTTATTTGTAATTTTGCAAATTATTGCGCTTTATACTACGGCCTTACATTATATATTAAGGTCTGGTATGAGGGTTTACATTCTTTAGACATCAAATTAAACATACAATGGACACAGTACTTAGCGGAATACGCCCGACAGGGCATCTACACTTAGGTAATTACTACGGAGCTGTGAGGAGTTTCGTCAAAATGCAGAACGAATACAACTGCTACTTCTTTATAGCAGACTGGCATTCACTAACCACTCACCCCACACCGGAAAACATACAAAACTCAACAAGGACCATACTGGCAGAATATCTGGCATGCGGGCTCGACCCGGAAAAAGCCACCATTTATATACAAAGCGACGTGCCTGAGACTATCGAGCTTTATCTATACCTGAACATGAACACATATTTAGGAGAGTTGGGGCGTGTCACCACATTCAAGGAGAAAGCACGACAGCAACCCGACAACGTCAATGCTGGGTTGTTCACATACCCCACCCTCATGGCGGCAGATATTCTTCAGCACAGAGCCAAGTGGGTGCCAGTTGGAAAAGACCAGGAGCAAAACATGGAAATGGCACGCAAATGTGCAAAACGGTTTAATAATATATATAAATGTGAGCTGTTCCCCGAGCCACAAAACTACTACTTCGGCTCAGAAGCCCTCAAGGTTCCCGGACTTGACGGAACAGGCAAGATGGGAAAGAGCGACGGAAACTGCATTTTCCTATGCGACGACGAGAAGGTGGTGAGGAAGAAAGTAATGAAGGCCGTCACCGACAACGGGCCACAAGAGCCCAACAGCGAGAAGCCGGAGGTCATAGCAAATCTGTTCAAGATGATGAGTATCGTATCTCCCCCAGAGACCGTGAAGTATTTCGACGACAAATGGAACGACTGCTCACTCCGTTACGGTGACATGAAAAAACAACTTGCTGAGGATATGGTGAATGTATTGAGACCTATAAGGGAACGTATCAACGAATATTCATCTGACACCACAAAACTTGACAAGATAGCCAAGGCTGGTGCTGAAAAGGCCAGAGAGAGTGCGGCCGCAACACTCAAAGAAGTGAGAAAAACTATCGGTTTTCGTGTTTATTGAGAAGAAAAAGCACTAAAAA
>JAZUMZ010000194.1:0-6525 GCA_045603885.1 Bacteroidaceae bacterium
CTTGGCCTCCGACTTCGACGTGATGCTTATGAAAGCCGAGGCATTGACCGAGTTGTCGGAGATTGACGGCAACGAGGAATATCTCAGCCAGGCCTTTGAAATCTGTAAAGCCATAAACCATCGCTCCCTCTATCAGGGCACTGGTGTGAAAGAGCTGGACTACGCTACTTACAATACCGTAGAGAGCATGGAAAGCCTTGTAATGGGCGAGCGTCTGCGTGAGCTCTGCTTCGAGGGCAAACGCTGGTTCGACCTGCTGCGTATGAACTACCGCAACAACGCAAAGAGCGGTGTCAACACCAATTACGACGCAATTCTTGCCGACCAGGATAGCTTCATCGAGAACGACAAGAACATGTTGACAATGATGACCCGCACGAGCGACGCCGCCAGCGCCATCATCTCCAAGACCAAGACAGAGCCTTTGCTCTATATGCCTATATCGGAGAGCGAGTTGAAGCTCAACTCTGCTCTTAAGCAGAATCCTGGCTACAGCTCGTCTAACCAGTTCGAACGTAACGATTAACCCTAAATCTTAACTCGACATGAAAAAGTACGATTATATGAAAAGAATGAAAACCCTGCTGCTTGTGGCAGCCGGAATGTTCGCTCTCGCATCATGCGATAACGAACCTGACGGTGATGACCTCTACACCTCTACAGGAAAGTCCATCAACGACTACATCTTAGAGGATGAGGAGCTCACATCGTTTGAATATATCTTGCAGCGCATCGGAATGGACAAGAACTTGGGAGCCTGGGGCACCTACACCTGCTTCGCACCTACGAACGACGGTGTCTCCGCCTATCTCGACAGCCTGTGGAACGACGATGAGTGCCGCATTCCCCACAACGGCATGACAGAGAACTCGCTCGAGGGCCTTACCGACAGCCTCTGCAACGACATCGCCAAATACCACCTGCTCAACGGTGTTTACAACATCGTGGACCTGGCAGAGTCTTCGGGCAGTCTGAACACCCTGCTTGGCTACACTGTATCGACAGAGGTGGTTGACGGCTACACGCTTATGAACGCCGCGCGCATCATCAGCGCCGACAACGAGGCTGTGAACGGTATATTCCATAAGACCGACGCCGTCATCGCCCGCTCGTCACGCCTCATCGGCGACGAGATGGACCACGTGGAGGGCTACTCCATCTTCAACGATGCCTTCAAGCTCTGCGGACTTGACAAGCTGCTCATCAAGTCGAAAAAGGATGAGACCTATACCATCAACGACAACTACGACGTGAGCGCAAGCGACGGTACGAAAACCAATCCGCTTTTCTGGCCTGAGGAATGCCGCGTGGGCTACACCATCTTCGCCGAGAGCGACGAGGTTCTCAAAAAGAACCACATCAACAGCCTTGAAGACCTTATCCAGTATGCCAACAACCAGTACAAGGACTGCGCTGAGTGGTATGACTACGTAGCAGAGAAAGGCATCACGGTGAGCACCGGTGACGACTATGAGAACCAGTGGAACGCCTTGAACATGTTCGTTCGCTACCACATCCTGAGCGTGAACATGGCAAAAGACCAGTTTGTGTTCGAGAGCGGCTCCAACGCCTACTGGAACTACAACAACACCATCTGCGGCGGTGAGCCTTATGACTACTACGAGACCATGCTTCCCAACACCCTTATCAAGATTTGGGAGCCCCAGGCCTACGCCTGCGGCACAAGCACCACTGGTCTGAGCAAACGTCTGTACATCAACCGCTACCGTCCCAACAACACGTTGACCGACGAAGTGGGTACCCTCGGCTCTGCCGCCATGCACGGAACCATCCGCGAGAACATCCGTATCGACACCAGCCTTAACCGTCAGGCACATAACGGCCATATCCACGGCATCACCGACATGCTCGTTTACGACTGGTCAGTGAAGAACGAGGTTCTGCATGAGCGTATGCGTTTCGAGGCCACCACATTCCTTCCTGAGTTCATAAACAACGGCTTCCGCTATAACTCATATCAAGAGGTAAGCGCCATGAACGGAGGCGGCTCTGGCGCACGTATCGCATTCCCTCTCAACTATTTCGACAACGTACATTGCTATAACGACCAAAACAAGCTTCGCTACAACGTGAAGGGTGCTTTCCGCTCTTATCAGGCAGACGCATTCCAGGGCTGGGGTAACTACGACCTGGCAATCAAGATGCCTCCTATACCTACAGGAAACTACGAGTTCCGCATCGTTTACTCTCCTATGGGTCACGGAGGATTCATGCAGTTCTACCTCGGCACAAGCAGTGACTTAGGGTCTATGCAGCCACTCGGCATTCCACTCGACGTGAGAATTCAGGAGACCGACGAGCGTATCGGATGGACCAACACAGAAGACGAGGAAGACCGCGGTATCGAAACCGACCGCGCTCTCCGGAACAGAGGATATATGCGCGGCCCGTTCTCATTCCGCGGACATGGCGACTCATTCGTCGAGGCCATCACCGGCAACGGCAACTGCCGCACCGACGGAACGGTCATTCTTAGAAAGATCCTGACAACCCAGCAGTTCCGCCAGAGCCAAAACTACTGGCTTCGCATCAAGAACATGCTCAGCGACGGTGACGCCTTGAAATGGCAGCTGGACTTCGTGGAGTTCGTGCCTGTGGACATCGTGAATAACGACCAATATCAGGAAGACTGGATGTAAACCTTTAAAACAGAATCGACAATATGAAAAAGAACAAATATATCAGGCTTTTACTGCTTGCACCTGTCATGGCAGGCGCACTTTCCTGCTCCGACTACAACGACTGGAACACGGTGCAGGAAGATTCCAACCCTGCCGCCGAGCAGACTCTGTGGGACAACATCATGTCAACCCCTCAGTTGTCTGACTTTGCGAATGTGCTGAGACAGGCAGGCCTGGAAGAGCAACTGAGCGCGGCCCACTACTACACGGTGTGGGCTCCGCTCAACGGCACGTTCGACGTAGACTCCGTGCTCAACTGTGATGACAACACCATACTCTCCCAGTTCATCAACAACCACATCGCTGAGTACAACCACCTCGCCAAGGGCAACCTGAGCGAGCGTGTGAAGACCCTGAACAAGAAGACCTACGACTTCTTGCTCGACGCGGGCGGCTACACCTACAACAGCCAGCCTCTGGTTGACGGACAATACAACCTGCCGAGCACCAACGGCACCCTGCACGTTATTGACGGTGAGTCTGAATTCCTGCCCAACGGCCTGGAATCCCTGTCTATGATTGACGGCATCAGCACCATCTCAAGCTATATTATGCAGTTCAACGACACTACACTCGACACACGCAGCTCAGTGCCCGGACCGGTTGTAAACGGTAAGCAGACTTATCTCGACTCCGTGTTCACCACGTCGAACACGTTGACCAACCGCCTGCGCGCCAGAATCGAGAGTGAGGACAGCACCTATTCTATCCTCCTGCCCAACGACGAGGCATACGAGAAGGCTTACAACACCATACGCCCGTTCTACAAGCTTTACGACGGACTGAAGGTGCAAACCTTAGATGAGACCGGCAACACCTTCACAAGCATTACCGTCACATCGTCAACGCTCGGAGTTGACATGGCATTCTTTGCCGACTCTCTCACCAAGCGCGCGATTGTCGACAACCTGTTCTACAGCAACAACAACAAGTACAACATGCACCTGGCCAAGGCTGACGCCGAGAACTTCAACGACACTATCGTGTCCACATCGAGAAACTACTTCTCCAACGGCGATGAGATTTTCAGCAAGGATTACATCACCTACACCGAGAAGCTGTCGAACGGCACGGCCTACGTGGTCGACACCCTTGCTTTCAAGCCTTGGGAGACCTATAACCCCGAAATCAAGGTGAACGGCCGCATGCCTTTACGCCACACAAACGAGCAGACCTACAACAACGTGTTTGTATCCGAGGAATATGTGAACACCGACCTCGTGACCCTCGAGCCAGGCCAGAACCTCTCATTCGGATGGTCTGTGGCAACGACTCAGGGTAAGCCGGAGATGGACTACACCATTAACAACCTGAAGTCTACGACTTACGACATATTTGTTGTTATTCCGCCTGCCAACGTTGACCTTCGCGACACAACAACCGCAGTGAAGCCCAATATCCTGAATTTCAGCTACAACGGCTATTATGTTGATGACAAGGGCAAGACCCAGTATACCAACACCGACATGGTGTTCACCAATGAGCGCTACGACGGTGAGTCAAGGGTTGTCGGCGGAACGGCCAAGCTGAAAAACACCGACTTCGTAAACGACACGTCGAAGGTAGACACCATGTATTTGGGTCGTCTCACCCTCCCCTACTGCTATGCCGGCACCGGCTACGGACCGATGATCAAGATCACTAACTCAAGCAGCATCAACGTGCTTCGCAAGCCTATCATGGAGGCATACACCCGCGACATCCGCATCTGCTCCATCCTGTTCCGACCTCTCGACTATGAGGCATACTTAGAGGATCAGAAAAAGTGAAAACAAGGAAGACAACATCAAAACTCGATTATACTATGACAAATATAGAAAAATCAACAAGACGTAAGATGACGGCCCTGTTGGCCGCAGCCGCCCTGGTTTCGCTGCCTACGGCAATGTACGGACAGGATGAGGCCGAGCCGTCAGTTCCCGAGCGTGTCGTTGCCGTGAAGAAAGCCATCCCAACGAACGAGCTGTTCGGAATGGTGTTCGACGAGGCCACCGACGCTCCTGTCGCCGGTGTTAAGATTCAGGCCTTAGGCGACGCGAGATTTGCCGGCATGACCGACGAAGACGGCTATTTCACCATTAAAGTGCCTGACTTCGTGACCTCGCTCTACGTGTCATGCCCTGACTATCTGAGCCAGCAAGTGTCTATCGACCCCTCAGACACGAGCACTCCTATCAGAATTAAGATTCTGAGCGACAAGTTCAACCCTATGTACACAGAAGGCACAAACTACACCGCCACCAAGAAAGTGACCCTCGACGGCCACTACACCATCCCCGACGGATATGTGAGCCAGCAGCTGCAAGGCGACGTGAGGGCCATCACCCGCTCCGGAATCAACGAGGCCGGCGCCTCTATGTTCATCAGGGGTATCAACTCCCTCAACGCCAACGCCCAGCCGCTCATCGTCATCGACGGGATTGAGCAGGACATGATGCTCGACCGCCCGGCGTTGCACGACGGCCAGTTTATGAACCCGCTTGCCAACCTCGCTCCCGGCGACATCGAGAGCATAGAGGTGCTGAAGAACGGAACGGCGCTCTACGGCTCACGAGGCGGCAACGGCGTGATTCTCATAAAGACCAAGCGCGGCCACTCCATGGCCACCCGCATCGACGCCGACGTATATGCAGGGGTTCAGTTCATCCCCACCCTTCCCAAGATGATGAACGCCACCCAATATCGCAACTACGCCACCGAGATGCTCGGTACAATCGACGCTGTGAAGAACTACAACCGCACGTTGTCGATGAACTTCCTCAACGACGATCCCAACGGCTATTACTATAACACCTACCACAACAACACCGACTGGGAGGACTATGTGTACCGCACCGCTATGACACAGAACTACAGCGTGAACGTGCAGGGAGGTGACGACGTGGGTATGTACAACCTCTCCGTGGGTTACATGAAGGCTCAGAACACATTGAAGAAAAACGAGTTCGACCGCTTCAACATCCGCTTCAACACCGACATCGAGATTCTGCCTACGTTGAAGACCGTGTTCAATATGTCTATCTCACGTGTTACGAATAAGATGAACGACACATCGATTCCCGCATCTTTGGACAAGACGACCATCACATCGCCCAACTTCCTCGCACTCATCAAGTCGCCGCTCGTTGCTCCCTACACTTACAATGCCATCAGCCACACGTTCTCCAACATCCTGAGCAGCTACGATGACATCTTCAATCAGCTGAACAACGTGCAGAGCGGACTGGGCACCGCACAGTCGCTTGCCAACCCCGTGTCGATTCTGAACATGGGAGACGGCGATCACAAGAATAAGAACGAGAACGTGAACTTCAACATCACCCTCGCTCCTACTCTTGAGATCAACAAACACCTCTTCCTCACGGAGATGGTGGCATACACACTCATTCGCAACAACCAGAAATACTACCGCCCCTACACCGGTGTGCCTCCGTTCGTAATCAGCGAGCTTGGTACGGTATACGCCAAGTATGGCTCATATCAGGCAACAGAGAACAACTTCGTGAGCGACACCCGACTGAAGTGGGGCAACAAGTACGACGGCCACAGCATCAACTTGTTCGGCGGATTCAAGTTCAACTACTTCAAATACGACGGAACCGCTCCGACATCACAATACCGCTCGCGGACCGACGACAAAGGTCCCGGCCTGAGCACCAGCGACTCACAGGCATTCTCCGAAATTGAGGGAGCTGCCGACGTGTGGAAGCAGATTCAGTGGTATGGCAACGCTGACTACAACTACCAGAACCGCTATTTCCTGACGCTCTCCCTTCTCGGTGAGACCAACAGCCGTTTCGGCTCGAAGGCCGGCACAAAAATC
>JAZUMZ010000195.1:0-9738 GCA_045603885.1 Bacteroidaceae bacterium
ACACCGGCGGCAACTACCTGAAAGGTGGTATTGTAAGGGTAGCCGCCCTGTCGAGCAGCACACAGAACTACGGCAACCTCGGAGCCGTGACTGCCACCACCGGCAAGTTCACAATCGAGAACGGCGCCGAGCTGAACACCACCGCGGAGGTGAAGATGGGCTCACCTATTAAATTTATAGGCGACGGCGGCATTATCAACAACCAGAAGGGGTTCACCATGGAGAAGAACTTCTCCGGCACTAGCATGACAAAGAAAGGCGCCGGCACACTGAATATGAATGGCACCCTCAACACGGCAAGCCTCACCGTCCAAGCCGGCACATTCAGCTACAGCACGGCTCAATACGGCAAGACCGTATATCTCAAAGGAACGGGCAATATCTCCGGCAACGGCTTCCAATCCAACCCTATCGTGGTTGATGGCAATGCCAACGCGACTTTCACCCTGACCAGCACCTATTATGCTGCCCACGCCAACAAAATCAGCGGTGGCGGCACCCTGACCATCAAGCCGACCAACACAGTCCAGCGCGTGCGTATCACCGGTGACTGGAGCGATTTCAAGGGCACAATCAAGCATACCAACACCAGCATCACCCTGCCGTTAGACAACAGCTACGGTATTCCAAACGGAACCCTTGACATCGCTGAGAACTGCAACGTAAATAATGTGTGTCATCCTTACCGTATCGGCAAGCTGACAGGCAAGGGCACACTTTTAGGTCCAGGCCCCGACTTCAAGAGTTCCAACGGTGTGACCGGCGTAAACAATTGGATAGCCGGGAACGACACCCTGGGCAATTTCACATTCGAGGGCACACTATCTGATAACGGCGGCACCAACGTGGCCAACTTTGAGAAGGTTGGCAGCTGCAAGATGACCGTAGCCGGTGTGTGGGCAAACAACGGATCCGTCAAAATTTCCGCCGGTGAGCTCTTCACCCGCAGCGGCTCATGCCTTGGCAAAGGCTCCCTTACCGTTGCCAAAGACGCGAAGCTCACGGGTCTCGGCTCCCTGACCAACGCCAGCTACACAATCAATGGTATCGTCCAGCCCGGCCTGCTCGCCACCACCCCTACAGGCGCCATTGACTTCGGCGGCAAGAACGTGACGGTTAGCGCAACAGGCATGATTAAGGTTATAGCCAGCCGCTGCGCCACAGACGTTGTGTCAGGCACCACCAACGGCTGCTCCACCTTGTTGAATATCAACAAGATGACTTGCAACGGTACCGTGGATGTATCCGTCACAGCAACCAACACACTTCAGGTGGGCGACTCAATTCGCATCTGGGATGCCAAGACAACTGCCGGCACACCCAAGTTAGCGTCAAAGATTATCGACAGCACAAAGGGTCTTTATTGGGACGACTCGCGCCTGAACGAGGGACTTCTGTTCGTTACCGACCAGTATGACGGCATTATCGGCGACGTGGACAAAGACGGCCTGGTGAATATCACCGACGTGGTGAAAGTCATCAATATGATTGCGGCCGGTGAATACAACGCATTGGCAGACCTGAACAATGACGGACAGATCAACATCACCGACGTAGTGAAAATCATAAATATAATTGCCGGGGTAAAAGAATGACAAACCTATGTGACGGCAAAGACTACAAACTGATAAACCAAATTATTACTAACATACAATTATGAAAAAAGTACTATTACTGACGTTGTTCTTCGGCACGCTGCTCTTGTATTCCTGCGATGACACATTCGGGGATATCTATGGCGACGTTGACGAGGACTCAAAGCCGTCGTGGCTCGGTGGAAGCATTTATGCCGAGCTTAAGAGCGGCGAGAAACTGACGGGTACGTTCAACACTTATCTCAAGCTCATAGACGATCTGGGCTACGACGAGACTCTGAACCGTACCGGTAGTAAGACCATCTTCCCTGCCAACGACGAGGCGTTCGCACGCTTCTTCGCCTCCAACGACTGGGGAGTGTCGTCATACGACGAGCTGACGTTCTCTCAGAAGAAGCTGTTGCTCTATTCCTCTATGATTGACAACGCGTTGCTCACCAACATGTTGGCAAACGTGGAGTCGAGCGCGGCCGAATCCGGCATGGCTGAGGGCATGGCCCTGAAGCACCCGTCGAACATCAGCGTGATTGACACCATCACGAAAATCACGCCTGCCGACATGCCTCTCAACAACAGCTACTGGGACACATTCCGCGAGAACGGCCAGACCGTATGGGGTGTGTTCGACAACACCACCCCTCCGATTGTGCATTTCACGCGTGAGCAGATGGTTAACAACGGCATCACGACCACCGGCTCCGCCTCCGACTTCGCGATTATCACCGGTGAGGAGTATGATGACGAGGAAAAGCCTGTATATGTCTATGACAACAAGATTATCAACAAGGACGTGACCTGCCTGAACGGCTATATCCACCAGGTTCAGAACGTGCTTGTCCAGCCTGGCAACATGGCCCAGATTATCGCCAAGGACCCTGAGACCAGCTATTTCAGCCATATACTCGACTACTTCAAGGTGCCCTACGAGGACGCGGCCACCACAACCACCTACAACTCATGGGTGAGCCAGAATCCTGAGACCGCGGCCGCCAACGGATATGTGCAGCATGATAATATATATAAGGTGCGCTACCTGTCTGTGATTTCCCAGGGAGCAGACGGCAACACCGACCCTAATGGCACAGCCAAGCCCACAAACGAGGTTCTGAACTACGACCCGGGCTGGAACGGCTACTACCCCAACTCCAACCGCTCGTCCAACGACGTGGCGCGTATTACCGACATGGGTGCCATGTTCGTGCCTACCGATGACGCGCTTTGGAACTATTTCAGCTCACGCGGAGCATTTATCATCAACGAGTATGGAAAGAAACCCAACACCCGCGAGAACCTTCTTGAGAACCTCGACTCCGTACACAACGCCAACCCTGTGATTCTCACCTCGTTCGTGAATAACATAGAGAAAGGTTCGTTCATCGCGACCGTTCCAAGCAAGTTCGCTGAGATTATCAACGACGCCAGCGAGCTTCTGAACATGAGTGTTGACTCTCTCGTTGTAAAGAGTGATGGAAAATACGACATCAAGATCGCCAACAACGGTGTAATTTACAAGACCCACGGAGTTCTTGCCCCCGACCGTTATCGCTCTGTGCTCGGCCCTGTAGCAACCTACCGCAACATGAAGGTTATGGACTGGGCAGTGGAGGAGAAACTGAAATCCTTCTCTGGCATCTCTCCTTATCTTGGCATCGACTTCCAGTACTTCCTTCTCGCCATGAAGGCCAAGTATGCATTCTTCGCACCTACCGACGAGGCATTCGGCTCAAGCGACATATATTATCTTGACCCCGCCTCCATCAACTGGGACAAGAACACGGCTCAGGTACTCCACTTTTGGTACGACAACACCAACCGTGACCTGCGCGCACAGCAGTATCTCGGCGCGCGCGCCTACACGCTCAACCTGCTGACCGGCGAGATTACCACCAATATCTCCAACCTGAATTTCAGCTCCAACCACGACCAGATCCAGTCTGCTTGGCAGGATATCATGGATTACCACACAGTTGTGCTTGAGACCAGCCTATACGACGGCACCGACCCTATTGCCAAGGGCAATAAATACCTCAAGACCAAGGCCGGCGGCGAAGTTTTGGTTGAGAAAACCGGCTCAGGCTACACCGTCAAGAGCGGCAGCCAGATTAACGGTCTGGCTCCTGCCAGCGACGTGATTCTTCCCGCCAGCGTGGTAAAGGTTGCTGAGGCAGAGGACAACGGTTACACCTACCATCTCGACCACGTTATCCAGCCTACAATCCAGAGCGTGTCGCAAGTACTTGCCAACGAGCCCCGCTTCTCAGAGTTCTACAAGATGTGTACCGGCTTCGCCAACTCCGACCTTATGTACTGGATTGGTTATTCCGATGACTACTCAAAAGACCCGTTCGGAGTGAGTGACCAGCAGCGTAAGCTTATCTTCACCAACGACTACAGCTTCAACAACAAGGAAAACTCAAACCTCAGCCTGGCCAAGGAAGGCAACGTGAAGATGTTCAACACCTTCAACTACACACTTTACGCTCCTGACAATGACGCGATGAAAAAGGCATACGCAGCCGGTCTGCCCTCATGGGACGAGATCTCCGAGATGTATGAGAAAGCGGTTGAGGAAAGCAGTAAAGAGCATTGCCCCGAGCCTTTCGCATCAGTGCTGAAGCAGAAAGTGGAGAAGATGAATGAATTCTGCAAATACCACTTCCAGTATATATCTCTCTATGCAGACCAGTTCATTCCTGCTGCCGACGGCGGCAACACAAACTACCAGAGTATGTATGCCCCAGCCAACCAGCCGCTTAAGGAGTATCATGTGTCTTGCAGCGGCGGTGTGCTCACCGTTACTGACGGCGGCGGTCAGACCCACCAGATTGACGCCAACAACAGCTCACGCCTGTCGAACATCATGGCACGCGACTACTGGCTGAACAAGTCTCCCGGCTCAGGAAACAACGGCATCAAGACCTCGTCGTTCTGCGTAATCCACGAGATTACCGAACCGCTCTACTTTGACAACACATTTAAATATAACGCCGCTTGGGAAACTGACGACTTCACGTTGGAAGACCTTCTCAAGGCTCTTTAATGACTAAAACCAGATTAGAAACCTAAAATATAACACTAAGTTATGAATATAATATCTATAAAGGTCATCAAGAAACTTCGGTTCCTCCTCACGGCGGCGTTGTTGTGCCTGTGGACCGCCAATGCCACGGCGCAACGCATATCCGGTACAGTTGAGGACGACATGGGACCGGTTATGATGGCCACGGTTGTTGAGAAAGACGCCAATAACCGTATCATCAACCATACGAGTACCGATATCAACGGTAACTTCTCTATGTCGATCAAAAGCCAGAACAACACACTTCAGATTTCCTACGTGGGCAACAAGACCGTCACCCTGCCTCTGAAAGGCCAGAGCCACTTCAAGGTAAAGATGGAGGCCCAGGGTCAGATTCAGGAAGTCGTTGTGAAGGCCACTCGCAAACAAAGCTCCGGTGGTCTGACTATCCCGGTACGTGAGATGACAGTAGCGAGCCAGACCATGAACATGGAGGATGTGGAAGGTCTTGCCTTCACCTCTGCCGACGAGGCCCTTCAGGGTGAGATTGCCGGTCTCGACATTGTGTCCACATCCGGTAACCTCGGAGCCGGCACTCAGATGCGTCTCCGTGGTGTGACCACCATCAACGGCGACGCCAACCCTCTGATTGTAGTTGACGAGAAAATCTTCGTCAACCCCGATGAGAACTTCGACTTCGCCAACGCCGACGAGGAGCAGTACGCATCTCTCCTCTCCGTGAACGTGGACGATATCGAGAGCATCGAGGTGTTGAAGGACGCTGCCGCTACTGCTGTGTGGGGTGCCTACGGCGCCAACGGTGTGATCAAAATCAAGACCAAGCGCGGCCGTCGCGGTAAGACCAGGGTGGCCTTGTCGTATAAGTTCACCGGCACCTGGATGCCGTCGGGCTATAAGCTGCTGAACGGTGATGACTACACGATGATGCTCAAGGAGGAGTTCTACAACCCCGCCCAGCGCTCTAACGCGACCACCAACATCGCCGAGATCAACTACGACCGCTCCTGGGCTGACTACGAGAACTGGAACAACAACACCGACTGGGTAGACGCCGTGAGCGACTTCGGTAAGCTCCACAACATAAACCTGAATATCCAGGGTGGTGGTGAGAAAGCCCGTTTCCGTATATCCGGAAGCTACGACAACCAGAGCGGCTCCATCATCAAGCAGCACCTCGACCGTCTGACCACCCGTCTCGTTCTCGACTACGACGTAAGTAACCGAATCCGGTTCTCCACCAACTTCGCGCTCACTTACACCAACAACGAGAAGAACTACACCGACCTGCTCGCCATAGCCCAGAAGATGGCTCCAAACATGAGTATCTACCGCCAGGACGAGTATGGTCACAATACCGACGAGTTCTACTACATGAACCCTTCAGGCGACCCCTACGCAGGCAACTTCTCATCCACCAGCCTCTCAGGCATCCGCGGCTTGGGCAACCCCGTGGCCATCGCCCACAAGGCATGGAAGAAAGAGTCCACCTACCGTATCGTGCCGGACTTCAACCTGCGCTACGAGCTTCTTGGAACCAACAGCGACAGCCACCGCCTGACTCTCGACGCCAACGTGGACTTCGATATCTATTCCAACAGCTCGCCCACTTGGTATCCGGCCGACCTGACCACGGGTAACAACGCCGGTACCGGCTGGCGCGCCACAGACTACAACCTGCGCACCAACTCAGAGTCCAACCGCTTCAAGATGGGTATGGAGGGCAAGCTGACCTTCACTCCCCACTTCAACAACGAGGACTTGTCGTTCACCTCCCTCCTCCGCTATCAGATGCACACATCGAAGTCTACATCCCAGTCAAACTCGGAGTACCAGCTTCCCTCAGGCATCACAAGCGCCACAGTAGAGGCAGCCAACGGAGGCATGGGCAGCTCCACCAGCCGCAGCGCCGACGAGAACATCCTCTTCAACTCCCACTTCTCTTATAAGGGAATCTACAATCTGGGAGTTTCAGCCCGTCTCGACGGTAACTCCAAGTTCGGCCCTGACCACAAATGGGCCTTGTTCCCCGGTTTCTCCGGACGTTGGAACATGATCGACGAGAAGTGGATCAAGAGCTGGCTTCCCAAGGAAATCTCCATGCTCGCCTTCCGTCTCAGCTGGGGTATCAACGGACGCGCCCCTACAAGCAACAACGTAATCTATAACTACTACTCGGCAAACTCCGGAACCTACGGCAAGGGCGGCGACACCGACAGCTACGTGAACATCTCCGGTCTGAACCTCGACGACCTTCGCTGGGAGAAGACTACATCTATAAATATCGGAGGAAACTTCAACATGTTTGATGACAAGCTGCAGATGGACTTCGACTACTACCGCAAGAACACCGCCGACCTGCTGATGCAGAGTGTGGCTATCCCGTCAATCACCGGTTACGGCTCCCTGAGCTGGTACAACGTGGGCGAGATGACCAACAACGGTTGGGAGCTCAACATCACCGGCAAGGACTTTATCAGCATAGGCAAGAAGCTGAAGATCTCCGCCAGCTTCAACATCGCCCAGAACGTAAACAACATAAAGTCGATGGACCAGCGCGTGCTCGACGCCATCAACACCACTTGGGACGATGTGCGCAGCCCGGCCGGCAGCACGAAATACCTGAACCTCATTCAGGAGAACAACCCGCTCGGCTCTATCTACGGCTATCGCTTCAAGGGCACCTACCAGTACTCTTACTCCTATCTTGAGAACTACCGCAAGGAGCAGGAGCTGGCTTACAGCCGCAACGGAAAGACCTTCACGACCGACATGTATCAGGCCTGGATCAACTCAGAGCTGGCAAGCGGCAAGACCTTCCCTGTCGTGACCGACGCCAACGGCCAGGTTGTGATGAACAACAACGGCACCCCCCAGCATCTGGTGTACAACTATGACGACGGCAGCTACACCTATGCTTTCCAGGGCGGCGACGCCATCTACGAGGATGTGAACAACGACGGTCAGATCAACGCGCTCGACATCGTTTACCTCGGCAACTCCATGCCTAAGTTCAACGGTGGTTTCAGCTTCACGTTCAAATACGGCCGCTGGAAGCTCGTCACTCGTTTCAACTACCGCTTCGGCAACAAGATTGTGAACCTGGCGCGTGCCAACCTTGAGAACATGTACACCGTGTACAACCAGACCTCTACCGTGAACTACCGCTGGCGCAAGGACGGCGACGACACTCCTATCCCGCGCGCTCTCTACGGAACGGGCTACAACTACATGGGCTCAAGCAAATATGTTGAGGACGGATCTTTCGTACGTTTCCAGAACGTTCAGCTCTCCTACAGCTGGGATCCGAAGAAAATCAAGAGATACGGTCTGAGCAACCTCGCAATCTACTTCTCAATGAACAACCTCTTCTGCTGGACAAACTACAGCGGTGTAGACCCGGAGGTATCAGTAGGAGGCTGGGGAATCGCGAGCGACACATCCCGCACCCCCCGCTCGAAGACCTTTACCGCAACACTTAATATCGGATTCTAAAACTATGGAAATTATGAATAAGAGAATATTGTCAATGTTGTCGGCATTAGTTCTTCTCACAGCCTGTGTCGACACCAACATAACCCCCTACGGGCAGACCACGGAGGAGGACTACTGGCAGACAAAGTCCGAGGTGGCCCAGGTGGTTACGAAAGCCTACAGCGCCATGTCGTCTGTGGACATCGTGAACCGTCTGATTGTGTGGGGAGGCTTCCGAAGCGACGAATACGTGCTGACCTCAGAGGTGCCTGCCACCAACAGTACCCGTCAGGCGCTGTCACAGATTAAGACAGCCAACATCGAGACCACCAACACATGGAACAGCTGGTCGAGTGTTTATTCAGTCATCAACTACTGCAACACCGTGATTGACATGGCCGGGCAGGTGGTTGACTGCGACCCCGACTACACAGAAGGCGACTGCGCGCTTGACGTGGCACAGATGAAGGCTCTGCGCGCCCTGTGCTATTTCTACCTCGTGCGCACCTTCCGCGACGTGCCCTACATCACCACCTGCTACAACAAGAGCAGTCAGGACATGGCCATTCCCCAGTCCGCTCCGTCAGAGGTGCTCGCAGGGTGTATCCAAGATTTGGAAGAGGCATCCAAGGACATCTATGACGCACAGAACTTCTCACTCACCAACTGGCGTTCCCGCGGCTATCTCAACCGCGATGCGGTATATGCCCTGTTGGCCGACATATATCTGTGGAGGGCTTCCGTTACTCTCGGCAGCAACCCCGCCCAGGCAAAGGCCGACTATGAGAAGGTGGTTGAATATGCCGACCTGGTTATCAACTCCAAGAACGAGTACCACGCCAGCACCATCCGCGGCGGACAGATGCAGGACGAGGAAAACCTCTACCCTGCCCTGTCAGCACTCGACAGCTGGTACACCGACCTGTTTGTCTCACAGAACGCCGAGGAGAGCATCTTCGAGCTTCAGTTCAGCGCCAACAACACGGCTCTCATCAACATGTACTACAGCTATTCCGGTACGAACTACGCCTACGGGTTCATGCAGGCTCCGTCAATCTTCGGCACAAGCGGAAACTCCAACGACCAGTATGTGTTCATACAGTCGTATGACACCCGCCGCAAGTCTGTATATTACAACTCTAGCAGCTCTGACGAGACCTACGCCATCGCCAAGATGGTCTCCGAGACCATCAACACCGGCAGCGACCCTTCATCAGGCTACAACAAGTCTCGTGAGTCAGGCCTTTCCAGCTTCCTTCACAACTGGATTATATACCGCATGACCGATGTTATGCTTATGAAAGCCGAGGCTTTAACCGAGCTTTCAGAGATTGATGGCAACGAAGAGTATCTCAGCCAGGCATTCGACCTCTGCAAGGCCGTGAACCACCGCTCGCTCTATCAGGGCAACGGCGTGAAAGAGCTTGACTTTGCCAACTACAACACGATAGAGGGCATGGAGAGCCTCGTTATGGGCGAGCGCCTTCGCGAGCTCTGCTTTGAGGGCAAACGCTGGTGGGATTTGATGCGTTACTGTTATCGAAACATGGAGGGTGTTGACATCAACCAGACAATGGCCGACCAGACGACCTGGCCGACGCTCTATCAGCCCATGCTGAAGATGATTATCAG
>JAZUMZ010000196.1:0-9351 GCA_045603885.1 Bacteroidaceae bacterium
TTTATTTGTGCTATTTTTGCATATCTTTTACGACATTTCCAGTATTAATGAGAAAAATAATAAATATTAAGAATGGGGTTGCCAGGCATCCAGCTTATAGAATGAAAAATCCCGTGAACTTTTCTTTGGAAGAAGGTGAATGCATGGCTATTGCGGGAAATAATGGTGCCGGGAAATCAATGTTGGTAGATATTATAACAGAAAAACATCCTCTGCTTATCAACCATGTGGAATTCGATTTTACACCCAGTAAATCAAAAAACACTTATGATAATATAACACATATCACATTTCATGATTCATATGGCACAGAAGATGGGACTTATTATTACCAACAAAGATGGAATCAACACGATATTGACGGATACCCAACAGTGAGACAATTGCTAAATGATGCAGAAAACATTGTAGATAACAGATTAGAGTCAGAATTGTCCATCACAGATAAAGAGAAACAAGATATTAGAAAACAGCGGACTGAACTAAAAACAAGAATACAAAAATTGTTTGACCTTGAATCGTTACTCGATAAAAGAATTGTCATGCTAAGTAGTGGAGAACTACGAAAATTTCAACTCACTAAGAGTTTGATAGCAAATCCGAGAGTTCTGATTCTTGACAATCCGTTTATTGGATTGGATGCAAATGCTAGGAATCAATTACAAAGTCTTCTTGAGATTTTAATAACAAATACAAAGAAGGCTTTGATTCTGGTGCTTGCAAAAACTGATGACATACCAGATTTCGTAACCCATGTGGTTGAAGTCAAAAATTTGATTGTTGGAGACAAGGTGTTGATTTCGGATTGGAAAAAACAAAATCCAACTGTTCCACACAGAGTTATCAGTGAAATAAAGGCAAAAAAAATTATTGAATTACCATATTCTGAAGAATTCAATCTTACAAATATCCAGAAACAAGGTATCATTGTTGAATTCGACAATGTTAATATCAAATATGGTGAAAGAATTATCTTGAATGATATTTCGTTTAAAATTAAAAATCAAGAGCACTGGGCCCTTACAGGAGAGAATGGATCTGGTAAATCTACATTGTTAAGCCTGATTTGTGCAGATAATCCGCAAGCTTATGCAAATAACATCTCACTTTTTGGACACAAAAGAGGGAGCGGGGAGAGTATCTGGGACATAAAGAAATACATCGGTTATATTTCTCCAGAAATGCACAGGGCATATCAAAGAGATTATCCGGCAATAGAGATTGTCGCATCTGGTTTAAGGGATTCTATCGGACTTTATCACAAACCAAAACCTCACCAAATCGGGATATGTGAATTCTGGATGGATATATTCGGAGTGGAACATCTGGCTCGGAAATCTTTCTTGAAACTTTCATCTGGTGAACAACGACTTGTGCTTCTTGCCAGGACATTCGTTAAAGATCCCGCATTACTCATTCTCGATGAGCCTTTGCATGGACTGGATTTAACCAACAGGCGTCTGGTCAAGGACATAATTGAAACATTTTGCAGACGGAAAAACAAGACACTGATAATGGTTACCCATTACACTGACGAATTTCCGTCGATAATAGACCATAAAATACATTTAAATAAAATTAATCTGAAAAAAAATTAATATGAAGCCTACATTTTTCTTGTTTTCTTTTTTTATGTCTGTCATAGTTTCTGCTCAAAATCCTTTTGACGGTAATTTCAAAAATGAGGAATTAAATCTCCGTTTGAGAATAAACCTATACGAGCCCGTAATTCCTCAGCCACAATTTGAAGATGAATTGTGTTTTGGAGTTTTATCTGGAAGCCTAAATGGTCAGTGGATTATTCTCAAAGTAAATGACATTTCAGACAACAAAGCATCAGTAAGGGCAATATCAAACAGCGGAATTGAAGCTCAGAACCTGGAAATCAAATTAAACGACGATCAATCCATTGATATTAAGCAAGTGGACAGCACAAATATAAGGGGAGTGAAAAACAACAAATATATAAAATTGCCCAAACATATACATTTTGACAAAAAATGAATCACGACTATCTCAGTGATCTAAACGAATCACAGCGAAAGGCTGTGGAATATTGCGACGGGCCTTCACTTGTTATTGCCAGCGCCGGATCAGGAAAAACAAGGGTCCTGACATACAAGATTGCACATCTTATAAATCTTGGTTATGAGCCTTGGTCAATTATGGCATTGACTTTCACTAACAAGGCAGCCAAAGTAATGAAAGAAAGAATCGACAAATTATTGGGCGATGGAAGCTCAAGATATTTGTGGATGGGAACTTTTCATTCTGTTTTTCTCCGTTTATTAAGAACAGAACATGAAATACTTGGATTTGGTGCAAACTTAACCATATACGACCAATCTGACTCTGAGAGTCTGCTCAAAACAATAGTAAAGGAGCGAGAACTTGACGATAAAATTTATAAGCCTGCAATTATATTAAATAGAATAAGTATGGCTAAAAGCAGACTTGTTGATGCTATTCATTACGCAAGAGATCCATATTTCAAAAAAGACGACATCGCCGACAACCTAACTGAAGTGTCTGAATTATTCAGAATATATGAAGATAGATGCAGACTAGCCAATGCAATGGATTTTGATGATATATTATTTTATACATATAAGCTTTTTAATGAACACCCAGATATTTTGTCAAAATACGCAAACAGATTTAAATATATTCTGGTTGATGAATATCAAGACACAAATTTTGCCCAACACGCTATCGTTTATCAACTAACAACTGTAAACAAAAAATTATGTGTTGTTGGAGATGACTCACAAAGTATATATTCTTTCAGAGGGGCAAGCATAAACAATATCCTTAAATTCAACGAGGCCTATCCTAATTATAAACTTTTTAAACTAGAGCAAAATTACAGGTCAACACAAGTTATTGTTAATGCTGCAAACAGTCTTATAGAAAAGAATCAATTTAAGATAGAGAAGAATGCATTTTCGAATAATGAAGGAGGAAATCTCATATCTATAAATGAGACTTCATCAGATATTGAAGAGGCTGCCGCGGTAGTAAAAAAAATCATTGCGATGCATGAAATGGAGCATCTGGCTTTCTCATCATTCGCAATTCTTTACAGGACAAACTCACAAAGCCGTGTGTTTGAAGAGAAACTGAGAGAAAAGAAAATTCCATATATAATTTATGGTGGACTGTCATTTTACAAGCGCAAAGAAATAAAAGATATTATTGCATATTTTAAATTAGTGGTAAACCACAACGACGAGGAGGCATTCAAACGAATCATTAATTACCCGGCCAGAGGCATTGGACGTGCATCACTGAACAAAGTAATAGAATGTGCTGAAAAGAACAAAAAAAGTCTTTTTGAGGTTATTGAGAGACCTACACAATGTGGTCTTGAACTAAACAAAGGAACTATAGCCAAATTAGAGGCATTCCGAAATTTAATTAATGATTTCACGCTTTTCTCAGAAAATGCTGATGCCTTTGAGGTGGGAAAGGAAATTATTATCAAATCTGGTATTTCCAGTGACTTATATAATGACACATCAACAGAAGGGCAAGCCAGACAACAAAACCTTGAAGAATTGGTTTCTGCAATAAATATGTTTGTAGAGTCAAAAAAAGAGGAGGGTGATAACTATGTCATGCTTATTGATTATTTATCTGAGGTTTCTCTGATGAGTGACATAGATTCTGAGAATGCGGACGAGGGGAATAGTGTCAAACTTATGACAGTACATACAGCAAAAGGACTTGAGTTTAACACCGTTTTTATTGTAGGACTGGAAGAAGAGCTTTTTCCTTCGGCACGCTCCAATTCCCCCAAAGCTTTGGAAGAGGAGAGACGTCTTTTTTATGTGGCGCTTACCAGAGCTGAGAAAAATTGCTTCTTGTCTTATGCAAAATCAAGATTCAGATTCGGTAGTGTTGAGTTTGCTGTCCCAAGCAGATTTATCCATGAGATTGATAGTAAATATCTAACAATATACCGCACACATGGAGGAGGCGTACCGACAAGGAAAAAGACCCGTTATGATCAAATTTTTAAAGACGAGAGTTTTAAAACAAACTACAATCAGAATTATAATATCGGGCTCAAACGTGTGCAAGCTACAGATAACCCTTATCATTCCACAACAGCCAGCCATACCGAGTCAATTTCTACAAACAAAAAATATAATCTCTCTGTTGGTGACAGAATTGCTCATTCCAGATTTGGCGAAGGCATCATAGAGAAACTTGAGGGAAATGACGAAAACAGTAAAGCTACCGTTCTATTTGACAATGTAGGTCGAAAACAGCTTCTACTGAAATTCGCAAAATTCTCAAAGATTTAAGAAACAAACATTAAATGCTGTAAAAGTTCAAAAATAACATCTGACTATGACACCTTGTTATATCATTGACGAAAAAAAACTTAGAAACAACTTAAATTTAATAGCGAATATTGCGAAAGAGGCTGATGTGGAATTTATATTGGCTTTTAAAGCATTTGCCTTATGGAAGACATTTCCTATCTTCAGAGAATATATAAGACATACAACAGCATCTTCACTATTTGAGGCAAAAATGGCATTTGAAAAATTTGGATCAAAAGCTCATACCTATTCACCTGCATATGAAGACTATTCATTTGAGGATATTCTCAAATATAGTAGTCACGTCACATTTAACAGTTTGTCTCAATTAAATCATTTCATGGCCCAAACAGCAGATTCAAAATACGATGTTTCTTATGGATTACGCGTTAATCCCGAATATTCAGAGATAGAGACCGAATTATACAATCCTTGTGCTCCGGGAAGCAGATTTGGAGTCTTAGCAGATAATCTGCCAGACACACTTCCTCATATAATTCAGGGATTCCATTTACATTGTCATTGTGAGAACAATTCAGATGCGTTTCTAAGAACGTTAGAACATTTTGAAACAAAATTCTCAAAATGGTTTAAACAGCTGAGTTGGATTAATTTTGGTGGAGGACATTTAGTAACAAGAAAGGGTTATGATATTAAGTTGCTCATTGACACTCTTAAAGATTTCCATAAGAGATACCCATGGATAAAGATTATAATGGAACCCGGTTCTGCATTTGCATGGCAAACTGGAGTACTTACAGCGCAGATCATTGATATTGTTGAGAACCATAACATTAAAACAGCTATTGTTAATGTAAGTTTCACATGTCATATGCCCGATTGTTTAGAGATGCCATATATGCCGGAAATCAAAGGTGCTAAAATAGTTGACTTTAATAATCCCGAAAAATCCAATATCTACAGAATTGGAGGCAATAGTTGCCTTAGTGGTGATTATATGGGCTTTTGGCAGTTTGACCATCCACTGGCTATTGGTGATACAATCGAATTTGAAGACATGATTCACTATACTACAGTCAAAACCACTATGTTCAACGGAATCAAACACCCAGACATTGCAATCAGGAGAATGGACGGCTCGATTGAAGTGATCAAACAATTTTCTTATGACAACTACCTTGACCGGATGTGTTGAATGTGGCATATTTTGAAGCAATTATTTTGTGTTTTTATAAAAATACAGTAACTTTGCATATTAAAATAAAAAATATACCATAATGGCTAAAAATAAAGCGAAAAAAAACAATAGTAATAGAAGTATAAAAACTGGACTTATTATTTTGTGGGGGACATTCAGTGTCATCATGCTGACCATGGTTGGAGCAGTCTATGCAATATCCAAAGGATGGCTTGGAAATCTTCCTGAAATTACAGAGCTCGAAAACCCTGTAAACAAATTTGCATCCAGAGTATATACTCACGACAACAAACTGATGGGAACATGGAGCTATGCCTCCGCAAATCGCTTTATTGTACCTTATGACTCTCTTCCAGAGGTTCTTGTTCAAGCCTTGGTTGATACTGAAGACGAGCGTTTTTTTGAGCATTCAGGAATTGACATGAGAGCATTAGGGCGTGTGCTGGTAAAACGTGGATTCATGGGAGATGAATCCGCTGGAGGTGGTAGTACCATAACTCAGCAGCTTGCAAAACAGCTTTATTCCGGAGTGACTGCCGAGACGACAATATCAGACCGCATGCTACAAAAGCCTGTGGAATGGTATATATCAGCAATGCTTGAAAGATACTATACCAAGGAGGAAATTCTGACTATGTATCTCAACTATTTTGATTTCCTTCATAATGCGGTGGGCATCAAGAATGCATCACGAACGTATTTCGGTAAAGATCCCATTGACTTGACACTTCCTGAGGCTGCCACATTAGTAGGCATGTGTAAGAATCCATCTTTATACAATCCTCAGATTGATAAAGACAGAATGACTGAAAGAAGAAATGTTGTTTTGGAAAAAATGTATGAGTTGGGACATATCTCTGAAAATGAATATATTGAGGCAAAACACACTCCTCTTGACACATCACGGTTCAAGGTAACCAAACACGATGATGGATTTGCTCCATATTTCAAGGAACATTTGAGAATTATCATGATGGCCAAGAAGCCAGAGAAATCAAATTATGCTGACTGGCAATACCAGAAATATGCGGATGACTCACTTGCATGGGAAACAGATCCTCTATATGGATGGTGCAACAAACACACGAAGAAAGATGGTACAAATTATAATATTTACACCGACGGCTTGAGAGTTTACACTACTTTGGATTCTCGTATGCAAGAACATGCTGAGGCAGCAGCATATCAACATGTGGCTAATTATTTGCAACCAAGGTTTGAATCAGAAAAAAGAGGTAGCAAGAATGCCCCATATACGGGAATATCATCTGAGAGAGTAGAGTCTATCCTTTGGAGATATTTCAGACAAACCGACCATTACAATCAGTTAGTAAAAAATGGAGTATCAGAGGATTCCATACGTAAAATCTACATTACACCTGTTCCAACTCAGTTATTCTCTTACAACGGAGATATATTAAAGGAAATTAGTCCGAGAGATTCTATTTTATATTACAAAAAATTCTTAAGAACAGCCATGATGGCAATGGAACCTTCCACAGGTGCGGTAAGAGCATATGTTCCCGGATTGGATTTTCGCCATTTCCAATATGACAACTGCCTTGGAGGAGGACGACGCCAAGTAGGATCGACCATTAAACCATATTTATATTCACTTGCTATGATGAACGGATTGACACCTTGTGACAAAGCTCCGAATAAGCGTGTTAGTTATGGAGGATGGGCTCCACGAAACGGTTCAAGAGCAATGTATGGTGGAATGGTTACACTAAAATGGGGTTTGTCACAGTCCAACAACTGGATTGCTGCTTGGGTTATGTCTCAACTTAATCCACACCAGTTTATCGGTATGTTGAGACAGGTCGGCATAAACACACGATCAATTGAGCCAAACATGGCGCTTTGTCTTGGTCCGTGCGATATTAGTGTTGGAGAGATGGTCAGTGGTTATACAATGTTCCCTAATTACGGACTGAGAGCCGCCCCCCTGCTTGTTGAAAGGATTGAAGACTCTGATGGCAATATAATCGATACGTTTACTCCACGCCTTAATGAAGTTCTAAGTGAAGATGCGGCATACAAGATGATTGTTATGCTTAGAGGCGTAGTCAGAGAGGGTACCGCAACCCGAATTGGACGAGTTTATGGAATAAAAGCAGATATGGGAGGAAAAACCGGAACCACAAACTCAAATGCAGATGGATGGTTTATGGGATTCACCCCCAAACTGGTTGTCGGATGCTGGGTTGGAGGAGAAGATATGGATGTCCACTTCACAAGCATGGCTAACGGACAAGGTGCGGCAGCGGCATTGCCTATATATGGATTATTCATGAAGAAAGTCTATGGAGATGATGTGTTGCATAAAAGATATGGTATAGACCAAACTAACAAATTCGAAATTCCTGAAGATTTTGACATGTGCGAAAGCGAGCTGACAGGTCTTGAGATACCAGAAGGAGGGGATGACATTGATCCGACTGACGCAAACGCTGGAGCCAATGGGAGAAATTTGAGAAACGGAACAACCTATCATTCCGCTTCCGGATCTAATGTTATCAGGAGAGCGAGAAAAATAAACGCTACACCCACAAATCCTATAAATGGAAACGCTCAAAGTGGTAACGAGAATAATGGTTCAGACAACAACGGTACACCAGCAAAGAGTGAGACCCCTAAGCCTGTTGCCGCACCTCCGACTAAAGAAGAAGGTAAATTTGACAATTCTTTTGAATAATAGCAATGAAATTTGTCGCAATAATACCAGCAAGATACGCATCTACACGTTTCCCCGGAAAACCACTTGCACTACTTGACGGAAAGCCTGTTATACAACGTGTTTACGAACAAGTAGATGGTGTTGTGGATAAAACTGTTGTTGCAACCGACGATGCGAGAATAGCAACAGTGGTTGAAAATTTTGGTGGATCTGTTGTAATGACCAGTACAACACACAGAAGTGGAACGGATCGTTGTAATGAAGCTCTTGATTATATTAACAATGATTTCGATGTTGTCATAAACGTTCAAGGAGATGAGCCTTTTATAAGAAAAGAGCAAATTAACAGTCTGAAATGTTGCTTTGATGACAAAAGCACGGATATAGCAACATTAGTGAAACCTTTTTCAAAGGATGACCCCATTGACCTCCTGAATAACCCAAATTCCCCCAAAGTGGTTCTCGGAAACAAAAAGGAAGCATTATATTTCTCAAGATCCGTCATTCCTTACATCAGAAATGCCAAGAACACATCAGACTGGCTTTCAAGCCACGTGTTCTATAAACACATTGGTATTTACGCCTACAAAGTTGACGTATTAAGAGCTATTACTAAATTACCGCAGTCTTCTTTGGAAATAGCAGAGTCATTAGAACAACTCCGATGGCTACAGAATGGATTTAAAATCAAGGTCGAAATTACAGACATTGAAACCATTGGTATTGATACGCCTGAGGATTTGCACAGAGCCGAGTTGTTCTTGAAATACAACCAAAGCTTCCAAAATTAACGTTTTATACGTTTTGGAAAATCCTGTATTAACACCAAACACAGGCAGATTAATATGACGCGTAAGGAGATACCAGCTACAGAATTTGTTAAGTTGAAAAAAACGCCTGAGATCTCGAGACATCCACTCCAAAATGGCGTTAATTTGCTTCTTATGCCAATTGAAAACACCTCTCTGGTCAGAATAGACTTTATCTTTTACGGTGGCAAATGGGTGCAGAGCAAACCCATGACAGCTTTTGCCACAATAAACAGCTTGAAAGACGGAAGCCGGCATTTCTCTCCAAACGTCATCAACGAGAAGATTGACTATTATGGGGCAACATTCAACGCAAACGCATTTAGATCTTATTCTTTAATAACACTAACTGTACTTAATAAATTTATTGAT
>JAZUMZ010000197.1:0-6684 GCA_045603885.1 Bacteroidaceae bacterium
TAGAAAATTGCAGATTTGGCAAAATTTTAATCTCAAATATTTGCCAAATCTATGTTTTTTTGATAGATTTGGCAAAATTTCAAATATAAAACTTGCATAAATAAAGGGATTTTTATAAATTTGCCACAAATTATGAAAAGCTATGGAGAAGTTGATAGGAAGAAAATATGAGAGAGAAGAATTGATGCGATGCTATAACTCCGGTCGTTCTGAGTTTGTTATATTATATGGCCGGAGACGCATCGGGAAGACGTTTCTGATTAACCAAATTTTCTCTGATAAATTCACATTTAAGTTTGTTGGTTCCCATAAAGCCCCGAAAGATCGTCAGTTAGAGCGTTTTGCACTTAATCTGAGGGAACAGGGAAATCTGTCTTTCACGCCCAGAATCGATAATTGGTATCATGCGTTTGATGCTTTGCAACAGCTGATAGCCGGTGATAAAATGATAAGGGGGAAGAAAGTTGTGTTTTTCGATGAGATGCCGTGGATCGACACATACGGGTCTGAGTTCGTGTCTGCCTTGGAAGACTTCTGGAACACATGGGCCTCACTGCGTGATGACATTATGTTCATAGCCTGTGGCTCTGCCACCTCATGGATGATGGATAAAATAGTTGATAATCAAGGAGGGCTGCACGGACGTATTACGTCAAGGATTTATCTGCGTCAGTTCAACCTTTCAGAGACGGAGGAATATCTCAGGAGCCGGGGATGTGTTTGGAGCCGTTACACCATCGCACAATGCTATATGTATATTGGAGGTGTGCCGTATTATCTCAGTCTGCTGGACTGCAAGAAGGAACTCGAACATAATGTTGATGAATTGTTCTTCTCTATCCATGCAAAACTGGCTGGCGAGATTCAAGAACTGTATAATGTACTTTTTAATGAGTCTGAGAAGTATATCGAAGTCGTACGGCTTCTTGCCGCACATAGGGAAGGCTTGACGAGACAAGAGCTTGTAGATGCGACAAAATCTAATGGAGGAGGTTTGACTAAAAGGCTGGAAAACTTGGAGAGATGTGATTTTATCATGAGTATGCAGTCCTTTGGAAAGAAGAAGAAAGGTATGACCTACAGGTTGTCTGACTATTATACAATATTCTATTTCAAGTTTGTGGATGGAGTGAAGCGTCGTGACACCCCATATTGGATTACTTTGGCTGGCAGCCATTCTGTTCAGTCTTGGCAGGGTCTGTCGTTTGAGCTGGTTGCGATGTCTCATGTTGAGCGGATAATCAACAAGCTGGGAGTGTCGGGTGTGCATACCTCCGTATGTTCCTGGAGAGGTTCAGCCAAGGAATACACTGATGAATCACCCCGACGAAATTCAAAAGCACAGATAGACCTGGTTATAGAACGCTCGGATCCATATATATATCTTTGTGAGGTTAAGTTCTCTTCTAACCCATTTATAATTACTAAAGAATATGCGGAGAGGTTGAGAGACAGGATGAGCTTATTTCAAGAGGATACCAATACAAAAAAGGCGTTATTGTCCACATTTGTCACCACATACGGTGTAAAATCCGGTGCTTATTCCGATATTGTCCAGAGGGAAGTCGTGCTGGATGACCTGTTCTGATTTTTTGTTTTTAATGCCACAGCACGAAGTCCTGCCAGTCGGTGAGGATGTGCATGGTCAGTCCGATACCGATGGGGCGTAGCCACCAGGGCCAGTGGAGACGGGCAAATGGGAGGATGCAGAGCAGGACATACAGAGGTATGACATAGTAGGAGTGAAGTGGGTGGAAGCCCACGCTCATGCGGTTAGGGTAGAACACAGGGTCGGCCAGCAGGTGGTCAAGGTCTATAGCCATGGTAGAGAGCATGAGCCAGGCAGCCTTCAGCCGCCTCCCTTTAGGAAAGAGCAGACATATCAGGAACGGGGCGAGCAGGTGTAGTGAGTAATGTATGAGGGGTCTGACCAGTGTGTACATAGTGACATAGGTTTTGTGAAACCGGTTTTTGCGGCAAATTAAAGGTTTTTCAGGTAATATTCAAAGTATTGTGTCGAAAAATTTTGAATTTCGGCGAATTTGGTGTAATTTTGCGTATAATGTGGCGATAGGCGGTATGTCTTAAACCGCTTATAGCTTGTAAAACGTATGCTTATGGCAAAGACAAAGAAATCCGCCAAGGCCGGAAAGTCATCCCGCACGGCAAAGAAAGGGAAGTCGGGTCTGAACAAGAAAGAGCTGAGAACGCTCATCTCCGACTTGTTGCGTCAGCAGCCGGGTGAGTATATCAGCATCAAAAGCCTGTTCAGGACGCTGAAACTCACCTCCCATCCACTGAAGATGCTGGCAATCGATATTCTCAACGAGATGATAGACGATGGTGATGTGACCCATAACGAGGATGGCGAGGTGTCGTTCAACGGCCATTCAGAGATATGCGAGGGTGTGTTCTCACGTACGGCTGGTGGAAAGAACTTCGTAGATCTGCCCGACGGAGTTGGTGTCAGCGTATATGATGAGGACACCATGCATGCCTTGCCTGGAGACCGCGTGCGTGTCAGCCTTTTTGCCAAGAAACGGAACAGCCGTAAGCTGCAAGGGCAAGTGGTGGAGATTGTGAAGAGGAACGAGAAACCCTATATCGGGATGTTGCAGATAAGCCGTCATGCTGCGTTTCTTGTATCTACAAACGGCCAGCTGCCTCACGACATTTTGATTCCCCTTGAGAATCTGAAGGGTGGGAAGAACGGTGAGAAGGCACTTGTTAAAATCGTGGACTGGCCCGAACGTAGCCACAATCCGATTGGAAAGGTGGTGGATCTGCTTGGAATGCCAGGCGAGAACGAGACGGAGATGCATGCCATTCTCGCTGAGTTCGGACTCCCTTATACTTACCCGGAGAAAGTGGAGCGTGCTGCGGATGCCATTGAGCCGGGAATCACCCCCGAGGAGATAGCCAAGAGGGTGGATATGAGAGACGTGACCACCTTTACCATCGACCCCCGTGACGCGAAGGACTTTGACGACGCCTTGTCGATACGAAAGTTGGAAAAAGGATTGTGGGAGGTTGGAGTGCATATCGCCGACGTGTCACATTATGTGACCGAGGGCTCTGTGATTGACAAGGAGGCACAACAGCGTGCCACGTCGGTGTACCTGGTTGACAGAACCATACCTATGCTGCCCGAGCGCCTGTGCAATTTCATCTGCTCGCTCAGGCCCGACGAGGAGAAGCTGACCTATTCCGTCATTTTCACTATGAACTCGGATGCCGACGTGCAGGATTACAAAATTGCGCATACCGTCACTAAGAGCAACCGGCGGTTTGTCTATGAGGAGGTTCAACACCTGCTGGAGAGCATAGGCGAGGCGTCGGAGGAAGACCTTCAGTTCCCCACACCAGAGCAACCCCTTGCCGAGGGAGCCTGTCCCGTTGAGAAATATAAGGACGAGCTGGTTGAGCTCAACCGTATGGCCAAGAAGCTGAGAGCCCGGCGGTTCAAGGAGGGTGCAGTGGATTTCGACCGCGAGGAGGTGAGGTTTGAGATTGACGACAAGGGCAAACCCCTCAGTGTCTATTTCAAACGTGCCAAAGACGCAAACAAGCTCGTTGAGGAGTTTATGCTGCTTGCCAACCGCACTGTCGCCGAGAGCGTGGGTAAGGTGAAACGTAAGGGAGACAAGGTGAAGACCTTGCCTTACCGTATCCATGATGTGCCCGACCCCTCGAAGCTGGAGAACCTTGAGAAGTTCATCGCCCGTTTCGGACTTCAGATCCGCACACAGGGAACGAAGACCCAGGTGGCAAAAAGCCTGAACGCCATGCTGAAAGAGGCAAAGGGAAAACCTATGGAGGAACTGGTGGAGACCATGTCGCTCAGAGCTATGCAGAAAGCACGTTACAGCACCATCAATATCGGCCATTACGGCTTGGCCTTTGATTTCTACACCCATTTCACATCGCCGATCCGCCGCTATCCCGACCTTATGGTTCACCGGCTGCTCACCAGATATGAAAACGGCGGCGCAAGTGCCAGCCAGAAAAAATACGAGGGTCTGTGCGAACATTCGTCTGACATGGAGCAGCTGGCAGCCAACGCTGAGAGGGCGAGTGTGAAATACAAGCAGGTGGAGTTTCTCAGCGACAAGATAGGTGAGGAATTTGACGCCAAGGTAAGTGGAGTGACAGAATACGGTATTTATGCCGAGATAATCGAGAACCGTTGTGAGGGTCTTATCGCTGTCAGGTTCCTCGGCAACGAGCCCTTCGACTTCGATGACCGCAACTATGCCTTGGTTGGTCGCAAGACTCACCACAAGTTCTGTCTCGGCGACAAAATAAGAATCCGTGTTGTCAGAGCCAACCTGATGCAGAAACAGCTCGATTTTGAGTTTGTCGCCAAGCTGGAAGCCGCCCCTGGCACCACATCTCAGAAAACGCCGTTCTACGAGGTGGTGGAGATGAAAAAAAAGAAGAAATAAAGTAAATACACCGTTAAATGGCTACATTGCACTATTATATTGTTTACCCTTTTATATACCTGATCTCATTGCTGCCGTTCAGGATGCTTTATATCCTCTCCGACGGCCTTTATCCAATCGTATATTATATAATAAGGTATAGACGCAAGATTGTGCGCTCCAACCTCGTAAGCTCTTTCCCGGATAAAGAGCTGTCGGAAATCAAGACCATCGAACGTAAGTTCTACCACTGGTTTTGCGACTATGTTTTCGAGACCTTCAAGCTTCTGACCGTCTCAAACGAGACGATGAAGAAACGTAACACCTATCACGGACTGGAGCAGCTTGAGCAGTGTTATGACAAAGGTCAGGACTGCGCCACCATGCTCGGGCACTACTGCAATTGGGAATGGCATTCGGCAATCAACCTGGGATATGAGCGCTATGAGGACACAGCTGTGGTGGGTCTGATTTACCACCGGCTGAGAAATGCCGCTATGGACAGGATTTTCAAGAAGCTGAGAGGCACGCATAAAGGCACACCTGTGAAGAAACGCTATATACTGAGGCGCATCATGGAGTATAAGAAGGCGGACCAGCGAAATATGTTTGGATATATAAGCGACCAGGCTCCGAAATGGGATAACATACACTTGTGGCTGCCGTTTCTCAACCATCCGGAGACCCCGGTGTTTACAGGAGGGGAGCGGATTATGCGTAAGATGAACAACGCGGTGTATTATCTTGACACCCGCAGGCCACGCCGCGGCTATTATGAGACAAATGTGGTCCTGATTGCCCAGAATGCCAAGGAAATGGCCGAGGGTGAGATAACACGGCGCTTTTTCCAGATGTTGGAAGAGAGTGTCAAGCGTGAGCCACAGTTTTATCTGTGGACCCATAACCGGTGGAAACGTTCAAAAGCGGAGTGGGAGAGAAGGAATTTGGAAAAAAAATGATAGAATCCAGGTAAATCATGCAAAAAAGGGCTAAAAACGACTTAAATATGCCCAAAAACATCTGTGTGCGAACACAAAACTTGATTTATGTCAATAAAACCACAAAAATGAGTGATTTTTTATGAAAAACGGCTTGTTGTTCGGTCAACAAGCCGTAACTTTGCAGCGTCAAAAGAAAAAAACAATCAAGGATAACGAAAATACAGAGGTATTTCCAAGAACAAGGTAAAAAGAAATTCAGGTAACAAAAACAAGGCGTCCTTAAAAAACGAAAAGGAGGATAACAAAAGAAACAAACAGGACGCTTTTAAAAAAGAAAGGAGGACATTATGATTGCTTTCACAGTATTCGTCTCCACCGCCATCGTGTTTGCCGTACAGCAACATTGAAGGAGGAATTGAATGAAAAGGCGCTTGTCAGCGCAAAGATAGAGAAAGTGGAGACACAGATTAAAAAGATTGTTTAACTTTTAAAGAAAGGAATGGATTATGAACGGATTAGAATTATGTTTGGCAGCATTTGCTGTTCTTATGGTAACAATTAGTACGGTTTCGTTTCTTAAGTAACGACCGATTTTAAAGAGTTAATTAATAAAATTGATAAATATAAAGTTTTTAGGATATGATGTTAGATATTTGTATTGCAGGATTTGCGGCACTTATGATTGTGGTCAGCACAGTGTCGTTCCTCAAATAGACATATAGACTTTTAAAGTGTTTTTTCATAGTAGTGTTTTTCATAGTTAGTTAGTCAAAAAAAAGATTTCTTTATTACACGATAAAGATTTTAATTAGGTGTTATTTAGTTAGTTAGATTCAGGGTGCCATCCGTGAGGACAGCACCCCTTTTTTATACATACACTTTATGGATTTGGGTATTTGAAAAAAATGTGCTAACTTCGCAGGACAAACAAGATTTGGACATTATGGCTCAGTCAGACAATTACCTGAATATCGGGACGGTGCTCAACGGGAGGTACCGCATAGAGAGTCCGCTCGCCTCTGGCGGATTCGGCAAAACCTATCTTGTGAAGCACCTGAACCTGGGTAAGCAGTATGCCTTGAAGGAGTTCTATATCAAGGACGCCTGTCTGAGGGGTGACGATGACAAGATGGTGACTGTCGCTGTGTCGGAGAACCACGAGCTTTTCGACAGCCAGAAGGCCAAGTTCCTCAAGGAGGCGAGGGTTCTGTCGGAGTTGTCCGACGAGCAGGACAGCCATATCATCCGTGTGACCGACCTGTTCGAGGAGAACGGCACCGCCTATTACGTGATGGACTATGTGAGGGGCGAGTCGCTTG
>JAZUMZ010000198.1:0-4361 GCA_045603885.1 Bacteroidaceae bacterium
GAGAATTGAAAATTTGAGGTGCTCGACATCTCCATAGCCGGAATGAGCAGCGACCATACGGATGCTGCCACCATCACGCCAGAGGCAAAGCCCAGGAGCGACTTCTGGAGTCGGGGCGACATTTCGTCCTTCATCAGAAAGACGAATGCCGCTCCGAGCATAGTGCCCAACAGGGGGATGATTAGTCCGATGACCAGTGCCATAAATGTTTATGTTAGAAACTAAAAAGGGAGGCCGGAGCCTCCCCGATATGTTACTGAGCCGGAGCCCACTTGCAACGGACGGGCGACACGATGGCACCCTCCTTCTTCAACTCGGCGAAAGCCTTGTCGACCTCCTTGCGGTCGGCACCCAGTGCTTTCGTCACCTCACCAGCCGAGACGGGCTTGCCTGCCTCGCGCATAGCTTGTAATACTTGCTCTTTCATAGTTATCGTATATTTAACGGTTTTAAAACTGCAGCAACAACCAGTTCTGCGTGCCAATCTTCTCTATGAGCTCCACTACGCCCTCGCTATGCTTCTGCGGCTGCAAGAACCAACCTGCTCGCTGATAAACTGTAAATCGTCTGAAGCTAATTAATAGAACTACCCTTAATTCTGAATCTCAATGCAAAATTACAACCTTTTTTCTTCAAATCCAAATCTTAAACAACACAAAAGATGTCTGAAACGATACAACTATGAAAAATATTATTATGTAAATTTGTCCTTCATTCCTTAATTATACTCCCACCGTTCAATATAATCTGTGATTTCACTGCGTCAAAAACACACGATTGACACACAAAAAGCAAAAGGAGCAAAAAAAAACAAAATAATGTTTGTTATATTATACATTTTTGATTATCTCTGCATCTAATAAGATACAATTATGGGAAAGAATACATTTGGTCTGAGTTACTGATATTCTTTGATATTCTCCATAGTTGTTTTCTCCTATTTCTTTAATGACATAATCTTTGTAGGACAAGCCAAGGTGCATTTCCCGCACTTTAGGCAGTCGGGATGCAGATAACCAGACTTCTGACCTCGGTTGTCGTAGGGAGTGAGCTGCATCGGGCAGACACGGGCACAGCTCTTGCACTTCATCTGACACGACGCTGCCACATGTACGGCAGTGTAGGCCTTGGGGAGTGGCTGTTTATGAGGGGCCACCCACGACGACAGCGTTCCCATCGGACAGAACGAGCACCAAGTACGAGGGGCATAGATGAATGATAAAATAATGCCGACTATGGTGGTCATCACGATAATCGTCCAAAATACGCGGCCGATACCGCTCCACATCGCCAAGCCTCCCTCGCTCCAAGGAACAGTCAGTGTCAGCTGCAAGCCGAACATGCCGAAGATGAAGCACACCATGAACAGGCGGAAACCGAAGGTACGCACAAACGCAGGTATCGGCTTGTGGGGTGAGTATTTCGACAGCAGGCGGTCGTACAGATTGCCTCGCGGACAGACATTGCCACACCAGAAGCGGCCTCGCCAGATGGATGTGAGCACGGGGCCAACCATGCAGATGAGTGCAAGAAGACCGATAACAGGATAGAACCACCCGACGATGATGTATGCGATGATAATCCAATAGAGATTCAATCCAGGAGTCGCAAAGTGGCGATGGAATTGCTTTTTCTTTTTATTTTTTTGATCCATAAAAGTACTGGTTTCTTGAATTTGGTTGCAAAATTAATAATAAAATGATAGATAAACGAATTATTTTATCTTACGTTCCATTTCCTTATGTGGAATACCGGCTTCGTCAAATACCGGCGAGCAGACCTCAAAGCCTTGCCGGTCATAAAAACCGATGGCCTGTACCTGAGCGTGTAAGCGCACGACCTTCCCGCCTCTTTTCTTTGCCGTCGCAACAGCCGCGCTTACAATGGTTGTTCCTAACCCTTGATTTCGTCTTGTGGTTAGCATACGTCCGAGATACCACTCCCCAGAATGCTCTCCCTCAAACAATCTGGCATAGGCTATCACTTTCTGTCCATCCTGTATGAACAGATGCATACTTCTGTAATCCACGTCGTCATATTCCGGCTCAAGAATATGCTGCTCGCCAACAAATACGGCAAACCTTGCCCTCACAATCTCAAAGAGTTCTGTCAGGGTCAGTTCCTGAAAGTATTTAATTTTTACATCAATCATATTCACCTCTTAAAATATTGGGTACTTCTTAAGGGTATTCAACGGCAGTTCTCTACAAGCCCTCACGCCGTATCGGGACTCTATGGCTTCCTGTATTGTCATCTTTTTGAACAATTAAAGTGGTTTTGTTTTATAGTTTGGGTATATACTGTAATCACGACCAGTGTCAGCAGTTCCGACAGCGGAACGGCCAGCCACAGGCCGATATCACCGATAATGTTTGGCAGCAGAATGAACATGGGGATAATGACGATAAAACCTCGCAAGAGCATGAACACGATGGTCTGACGGGGGCGTTCGATGCTCTGGTAATATCCGATAAACACGATGTTGACGGCGAAGAGCATGAAGCTGAGAGAATACCAGGGGAAGCCATCGACGGCAATCTGCCACGAGGGGTGTCCACTCTTCAGAAACATGCCAGCAAGGGCTGGTGAGAACAACACACCCGCGATGGTGGTCAGCAGTCCGCATACCGCTGCCAGCGACAGCGAGAGGTTACGCGTGTGACGGATACGCCCCCACTGACCGCAACCGTAGTTATAGCTGATTATAGGAAGAGACGACTGGGCTATGGCATTGCCAATCATAAACACCAATGGGAACAGGTAACACGCAACGCTAAAGGCGGCCACACCATCCTCTCCCAGTCGAGATATGAACATGTAATTGCCCACCACCATCAGACATGCCATCGCCGCCTCGCCGATGAAGTTCGAAGCTCCGAGTTTCACCATATAACCGACATTACGCATAGTCAGACGGATACTCTTACAGGTGAATTTCGGACGGTAAAGGTATATTTGCCCATGGCTTCGCATGAAATAAGCCACGACCATCAGTACACCAGTCAGTTGCGAGATGGACGTGGCGATGGCGGCACCCTTGATGCCCATTGCCAAAGGGAAGACACAGACATAGTCGAGGATGATGTTGATGACAGAGGGAACGATCTCACACATCATGGCAAACTTGGGAGAGCCGTCGAGTCGGATGACGAACATGCCGATGAACGTAACCATGCAGCCCAGCAGCGAGGGCATAATCCACAGCATATAGTCGAGCACGTAAGGCATAAGACGGTCGTTGCCTCCAAAAAGCCGTGCGGTGGATTCAGGAAAGAGATAGACAACGACACATACGCTGGCCATCAGGAAAACCGACACCGTAAAAGCCTGCGTCACATTGATACTGGCCGCCTTCTTATTGCCGCGCGAGAGATGGATGGCCGCAACCACCGACACACCTGCCCCAAACATAAGTGACAGTCCTGTAGCAACAAGAAACAATGGTGCAGCGATGTTGACTGCCGCCAAAGCATCGCTGCCCACACCTTGTCCCACGAAAATACCGTCAGCCAGATTAAGCAGTGCGCCAAACAACATTCCCAACAACGTGGGCACAAAAAGCTTGACAAACAGTCTGGGGATATTCATCCTACCGAAATCCAATGCGTCTCTTTGCATAAGGACAAAGTTAGGATAATTTTATGAGTCCACCAAATCTTTTCACGTATTTTATAGAAATAGTGACCTTTGCTTTTCTAATGTAGCCATCCGTCTCACAGAGGATATTCCTCAAAGGCATATAGAACGGTACTGAGGTAACGCTCGCCAGTGTCGGGCAGCAGCACAACAACCTTCTTGCCCTTGTTCTCTGGTCGCCCGGCCACCTCAATGGCAGCGAAAAGAGCGGCTCCTGCGCTGATGCCGACCAACAGTCCTTCCGTCTGGGCAATCTCACGAGCTGTGCGTATGGCGTCGTCGTTATCTACGTCAAACACCTCGTCTATGATGTCTGCATCGTATGTGTCGGGCACGAATCCGGCTCCGATACCCTGAATCTTATGTGGTCCGCTCTTTCCACCATTGAGCACGGGGCTAGACTTGGGCTCTACTGCGATAATCCGCACATCAGGGTTCTGCTCCTTCAGAAATTTTCCTGTGCCTGAAATAGTGCCACCAGTGCCCACACCGGCTATGAAGATATCGACCTCGCCATCGGTATCCCGCCAAATCTCAGGACCTGTGGTGACGTAATGCTTGGCTGGATTGGCAGCGTTCTCAAACTGCTGCAGGATGACACTGCCCGGTATTTCATCCCGGAGGGCCTCTGCGGCACGTATGGCACCAGGCATACCGTCTTTGCCAGAGGTGAGGCGCACCTCGGCCCCATAAGCCTTCACAAGGTTGCGGCGCTCGATGCTCAT
>JAZUMZ010000199.1:0-2880 GCA_045603885.1 Bacteroidaceae bacterium
TAATGGGGAGGGAGGGGGCTATGGTTTAAGGGCTTTTTTCTTCTTGACGGGGTCGCACGTGAGGTTGCAGCCGAGTTTTTTAAATATCTTGCGGTCCACCTCAGAGAGCATGACCGTGGAGTGGACCTGGCATCCGCGGAGATTGGGGAGTTGCTCAAGAGCCCTTCGGCAGTTCTCGTCGTGCTGAGAGAGAACAGATATTGCCACGAGAACCTCATCGGTGTGTAGGCGGGGGTTGACTCCTCCGAGATATTCGGTCTTTGTTTTCTGTATGGGCTCAATCATGCTCTGTGGAATGAGCTTTGCCTCGTGGTCGATTCCGGCGAGATGCTTTGTCGCGTTGAGCAGCAGCGCGGCGCTGCATCCGAGCAACTGGCTGGAGTGTGCCGTGATGATGGTTCCGTCCTCCAGCTCGATTGCAGCCGATGTGTGTCCCGTACGCTCAAGACACTCGTTGGCCGCCACGGTGGTCCGCCGGTAGTCGGTCGTGATTCCCGCCTGGTTGAAAAGCAGCTGTATTTTCGCAATCTCGGCGTCGTTGCACATACCATCAGCCAGCTTGTTTGTGGCGTCGTAATAGCGTCTTACAATCTCGTCTTTAGACGCTCTGGAGCATACCTCGTCGTCAGAAATGCAGAATCCGACCATGTTTACTCCCATATCTGTCGGCGACTTATATGGGCTCTCTCCGTAAATTCCCTCGAAAAGGGCCTTGAGAACGGGGTAGATCTCGATGTCGCGGTTGTAGTTGACTGCCACTTTTCCGTATGCCTCAAGGTGGAAAGGGTCGATCATGTTAACATCGTTGAGGTCGGCAGTCGCCGCCTCATATGCTATGTTCACGGGATGCTTGAGCGGCAGGCTCCAGACGGGGAACGTCTCAAACTTGGCGTAGCCGGCATGAATCCCCCTGCGGTTCTCGTTGTAGAGCTGAGAGAGGCACACCGCCATCTTGCCAGATCCCGGTCCCGGCGCGGTCACGATGACTAGCGGGCGCTCGGTCTCGACATAGTCGTTCTTTCCGAATCCGTCTTCGGACGCGATCTTAGCCACGTTGTGGGGATATCCATCGATAAGGTAATGATAATATGACTTGATTCCCATACGTTTGAGCCTCTCGCGGAACTGGTCTGCCGCCCTCTGCCCGTCGTAGTGGGTTATGACCACAGATCCGACGAAAAATCCCCTTGCAATGAACTCGTCACGCAGTCGGAGCACATCCTCGTCGTAAGTGATTCCGAGGTCGGCCCTGACCTTGTTTTTCTCGATGTCCTCGGCGCTGATTACGATGACAATCTCAATTGACTCGGCCAGCTGGCTGAACATCCGGAGCTTGCTGTCGGGCTTGAATCCCGGCAACACCCTTGACGCATGGTGGTCGTCGAAGAGCTTTCCTCCGAGCTCCAGGTAGAGTTTTCCGTCGAAATGGGATATGCGGTCACGAATATTCTCAGACTGAATCCGCAAATATTTGTCGTTATCAAAGCCAATCTTCATACTCTTAAAAATTAATTTATTTGCAAATTTACGCAATTATATTGAAAAAAACGAGCATGTGGCGATGGTTTTGGCAAAAAAAGTTTAAGGGTACTTATAGAACTACCCTTTAGAAAAACAGCAAATCGGGGGAAATAAAGTCTTTCTCACATGTTCCACGCCCAGAGCTAATGACAATTTTATCCGTTTTAAGTATTTTTAATGACGTTTTGTAATTTTTACACACTTTATTGTGTGAAATTGAAAATAAAAACGTAACTTTGCAAAAATTTAGCGGCAACGAACCGCCAAGTCTATGATTATTCATCATTAACACATAGAAATTATATGGAAAAGACAAAAGTGGCCATAGTGGGCTATGGCAACATCGGAAAGTACACGCTTCAGGCCATTGAGGCGAGTGGTGACATGGAATGTGTTGGAATCGTGAGACGCAACGGGGCAGCCGACAAGCCCGCCGAGCTGTCCGGCTACAACGTGGTAAAGAGCATCAAAGAGCTTGAGGGCGTTCAGGTTGCCATTCTCGCCACTCCCACCCGCAAAGTGGAGGAATACGCCAAAGAATGCCTGACGCTGGGTATCAACACCGTTGACTCGTTTGACATACACACCTCCATCGTTGACCTTCGCCGCTCGCTCGACGCCTGCGCGAAAGCCAACTACGCCGTGAGCACCATCAGCGCCGGCTGGGATCCGGGCAGCGACTCCATCGTCAGGACACTGATGGAAAGCCTGGCTCCTAAAGGGGTGAGCTACACCAACTTCGGCCCCGGCCGCTCCATGGGTCACTCGGTGGCCGTGAAAGCCATCGAGGGTGTGAAAGACGCATTGTCAGTTACAATTCCCCTCGGCACCGGTATCCACAGGCGCATGGTTTATGTTGAGACCCTTCCCGGCTATGATTTCGAGACCATAGCGAAGGCCATCAAGGCAGACCCCTACTTCGTAAACGACGAGACCCACATCCACCAGGTTGAGAGCGTAGATGCCCTGAACGACGTGGGCCACGGTGTGAACCTCGTGCGCAAGGGTGTCTCAGGCACAACCCACAACCAGCTGTTTGAGTTCAACATGAAAATCAACAACCCCGCCTTGACAGCCCAGGTACTCGTGAATGTGGCGAGAGCCTCAATGAAGCAGAAGCCAGGCGCTTACACGATGATTGAGATTCCTGTGATAGACATGCTTGAGGGCGACAAGGAGGAGCTGATCAAGCACCTGGTGTAAAAATTTACAGAACTACCCTGTAAATTTTTCCGAAGGAACTTGGCTTTCCATCTTTACCAGACGGGCTGAGGCTCCTGATAAGTCGAGAGTAATCAAGAGGGATACGGCAAAACGGCCCGGCGCCCCCCCCTACTTTGTATGTTTTTTTTTTTTTCT
>JAZUMZ010000200.1:0-2554 GCA_045603885.1 Bacteroidaceae bacterium
ACCCCGGAAAGCAATTGCTTTCCGGGGTGTTCTTCGTATTTATGAAACTCCACAGCCTGTGGCTCCTGTTCGCTTACATGTGGTTTTGCCGTATTTCTTTTAGTGCAGTGGCTAGTTGGTCGGGGCATGATGTGCCTTTCGTACCACAAGGGACGCCATCCAACATTTCGATAACATCGTCTATGTAACGACCCTGAACCAACTTGGACACACCTATGGTGTTGCCAGGACAACCGCCGATAAACTTGACTGTGTTTATGCGGTTGGTTTCTTCGTTAACATCAATTATTATCTGCTTGGAGCAGGTGCCGTGGGTTGTATAAACGTACTGCATATTTACTTCATGTTTGTGTAAACATTCTGCACATCGTCAAATTCCTCAAGCTTCTCAACCATTTTGTCGATGGTCTCACGCTGCTCTTCGGTCACTTCCTTCAAGTCGTTAGGGATATATGTGAACTCGGCTGACACAATCTCAAGACCCTTGTCCTCGAGATATTTCTGAATCAAGGCAAATGACTTGGGGTCACCGTAAATCGTGATGGTAGTCTCCTCTTTGTCCTCATCGTATTCCTCGTCAAACTCGTCGCTCACGCCATAGTCAATCAAGTCGAGAACTAACTCGTCCATGTCTAAGTCATCTTTCTTCTTGAATGTGAATTGGGAAAGATGGTCAAAAAGATATGCCAGTGAGCCCATTGTGCCCAGTGTGCCGCTGAACTTGTTGAAAACAGAGCGTACGTCTGCAACTGTACGGGTGGTGTTGTCGGTCAAGGTATCTACAAACACAGCGATTCCAAAAGGACCATAACCTTCATAAGTCATCGTTTTGAATGATGACTTGTCCTTACCCATCGCATTCTTTATGGCACGCTCTATATTGTCCTTTGGCATGTTCTCATGCTTACAGGTGGCGATTACGGCACGAAGGCGGGAGTTGTTTTCTGGATCTGGACCTCCCTCTGCCACTGCTATTGCGATTTGTTTACCAAGACGTGTGAATGTCTTTGCCATGTTGCCCCAGCGTTTCAGCTTGCGGGCTTTGCGGAATTCAAATGCTCTTCCCATCGGTTTCTATTTTGTTTTCTGATTTTTATGTTTTTTATTTAATAATCCTGCTAATACTTACTTTCAGCCTGTTTTCTTTTATTTTCCTCTTACCTTGGCTCCAAGCTGTTTGCAGATGTTCTGCTCAATTTTGTTCATGATTGCCTCAATCTGCTTGTCGTTCAGAGTCTTTTCATCATCCTGAAGCAGGAAATTCACAGCGTAGCTCTTCTTCCCGTCTTCCAGATTCTTGCCTTCATATACGTCAAACAGGCTGACTTCCTTGAGAAGCTTCTTCTCGCTACTGTAGGCCACACGCTCAATCTCGGCAAACGGGAGGTCTTTGTCAACCAAGAGAGCCAAGTCGCGGCTTACGGCTGGGAATTTGGCTATTTCCTTAAAGCTGACACTCGATTTCTTTGCGGCCTTCATCAGCTGAGTCCAGCACAAGTCGGCATAATATACAGGATTGTCAATGTCGAGTTTTGACGTCTGTTTTTTGCTTACTATTCCATATTCTACAATAGTTTTGCCGCCGCGGTTGCCAATCTGCTGGCCTTTGGCGAACATGTCGTTGCTTAGGTCTTTGAAGACGAGTGATCCGAACGGTATTCCCAAACGGCGGAGAATATTGGTGACGATGGTCTTCAACTCATAGATGTTGCTGTCTTCGTCGGCATGAATCCAGCTGCCCTTGATGCGCTTTCCTGTAATCCAGAGCCCAAGGTGGTAGTCTTCGCTATAGGGAGCGAGTATTTGCTTGGATGTCTCACCTGAGGGTGTGATTCCGCTGTTGTCGGATTTTTTTTCAGGTGTGAATGTATAGCAACTGCCAAACTCAAAGAAACGGAGATCGGGAAGCTGGCGGTTGACATTGTGACTTATGCACTCAAGGCCGCCGAAAAGCAGTGTCTGGCGCATAACACCTAAATCCTGGCTCAGTGGATTCATCAGCTTTACAAGATTCTCAGCCTTGAAAGTCTCAAATCCGTCATAGTATGAGGTCTTGGTCAAAGAGTTGTTGAGAATCTCGTTGAAACCGCAACCAACCAACTGCTCGGCGATAAGGTTCTGAAGTTTGTTGCTCTTGTCAACATCGCCTTTCACTGTCAGAGAAGAGCGAAGTTGGCTTGGTATTTCCACGTTGTCGTAGCCGTAGATTCGCATAACCTCCTCGACTATATCGCAAGGGCCGGTCACGTCCACACGGAATGCGGGAACCTCCAGCTTTAGGCCTTTGTCGTTCTCGTCAAGCACGGTCATGCCTAAGTCTGTGCATATCGATTTAATCGTAGAAGGAGAAATCTTTTTGCCTATCAGGTCATTGCAGTATTCATACTCGAAATCTACTATTGCGTTTTGGGGAAGATATTCGGTCTGAACATCCTTTATCTCCATGGAAATTTCGCCACCGGCAAGCTTCTTGGCCAATAAGGCGGCTTGCTTCACCGCATATAATTGTCCGGCGGGATCGATGCCGCGCTCAAAACGGAACGAGGCGTCGGTC
>JAZUMZ010000201.1:0-10891 GCA_045603885.1 Bacteroidaceae bacterium
ATGCGGCCCGTGCTCCGAGATTCACCTCGACTCCCGCGACGCAGCCGACAAAGCCAAGACTCCAGGTCGTGACCTTGTAAACAAAGACCACCCTCTGGTTATAGAAATCTGGAACCTTGTGTTCATGCAGTTTAACCGTAAGGCTGATGGAAGTCTTGAGAAACTTGGCATGAACGTGATTGACACTGGCATGGGATTCGAGCGCTTGGTCCGCGCCTTGCAAGGCAAGCAGTCCAACTACGACACCGATGTGTTCCAGCCCATCATCAAAGTGTTAGGCGATATGACAGGCCATGCCTACGGACAGGATGAGAAGACCGATATCGCCATGCGTGTGGTTGCCGACCATCTGCGTGCCATCGCCTTCTCAATAGCCGACGGTCAGCTTCCGAGCAACGCAAAGGCTGGCTACGTAATACGCCGTATCCTTCGTCGTGCAGTACGCTACGGATATACATTCCTTGGTCAGAAGCAAGCCTTCATATATAAGCTCGTACCAGTACTCATTCAGGAGATGGGAGATGCCTTCCCAGAGCTTCCTGCCCAGAAAGAGCTGATTATGAAAGTAATGAAGGAAGAAGAAGACTCGTTCCTCCGCACACTTGAGAATGGAATCAAGCTGTTGACAAAGGTCATAGACGACACCAAGAACGCCGGCAACACAGAGATACCAGGCGACAAAGCATTCACTTTGTTTGACACATACGGCTTCCCTCTCGACCTGACAGAGCTGATTTGCCGCGAGAACGGCATGACAGTTGATGTTCCTGGTTTCGACGTTGAGATGCAGAAGCAGAAAGCACGCGCCCGCAACGCAGCACAGGTAGAGGCCGGCGACTGGGTTGTGCTTCGTGAGGGAGAAAGCAAGTTTGTGGGTTACGACTACACGGAATACACATGTCACATTCTGAAATACCGTGAGGTAAAGCAGAAAAAAGGCAAAGTATATGAGGTGGTTCTTGACACCACACCGTTCTATGCTGAGATGGGCGGTGAGGTCGGCGACCAGGGTGTGCTTGTCAGCGAAAACGAGACAATCAACGTTCTGGACACAAAGACTGAGAACAACCTGTCCATACACCTTGTTGACCGTCTGCCGGATAATCCCGAGGCTGATTTCATGGGATGTGTAGATGTTGAGAAACGCCGTGCGATAGAAGCAAACCACTCATGCACACACCTGCTTGACGAGGCTCTTCGCTCAGTTCTCGGAACACATGTGGAGCAGAAAGGCTCATTAGTCACACCGGACTATCTTAGGTTCGACTTCTCACACTTTGAAAAAGTCAGCCAGGAGCAGCTGCGTGAGGTTGAGCATATCGTAAACGCCAAAATCCGCGAGAATATACCACTTCAGGAATACCGCGACTTGCCGATTGAGGAAGCAAAGAAACTGGGTGCCATTGCATTGTTCGGAGAGAAATACGGCGACAAGGTCCGCGTGATACAATTCGGGACAAGTGTCGAGTTCTGCGGCGGCTGCCATGTGAAGCGAACAGGCAATATTGGTATGGTTCGCATTGTGTCTGAGAGTTCCATCGCTGCCGGTGTACGACGTATTGAGGCCATCACGGGCAAAGCCGTGGAGGAAACTATTGACAGGATGCAAGACACAATGACCGAGCTGCGCACATTCTTCAACAACGCTCCCGACTTGGTAAATACAATCAAGAAATATATAGAAGAGAACGCAGACTTGAAGAAGACTGTTGAGGATTTTAAAGCAAAACAGGTGGCAGACTTGAAGAAAACACTTATTGAGAAAGCCGTGGAAAATAACGGAATAAAAGTAATAAGCGGCGTTATTCCAGTTGATGCCCAAGGTGCCAAAGATATTGCGTTCCAACTGCGCGCTCAGTTCACCGACCATCTGGTTGTCGCACTCGGTGCAGCATTGGCAGACAAGCCTAACCTGACAGTGGCTCTCTCAGATGACATCGTAAACTCAGGGAAGAATGCCGGAGCAATTATCCGCGAGGCCGCCAAACTCATCCAAGGCGGCGGAGGCGGTCAGCCTCATTTCGCAACCGCAGGCGGTAAGAACGCCGACGGCCTGCTTGACGCTGTCAACAAAATCGTTGAGCTTGCCACAGCATAACAACACCTATGATAAGACCATTTATCAACGGCTCCAAAACAATGATTGTTATGGAGCCGCTTTTATGTTTGGTTTTTCCGTTTCCGGTCAGCGAGATACATACCAGATAAAATCATCGCTGTGCCAAGCAGAAGCCACATTGTGATTGTCTCAGATAGAATCAGCCATGCACAAATGATTGTCACAACCGGATTGAAATAAACATAGTTTGTCGTTACCACCGCTCCGAGACGAGGTATCACCCAGTTCCAAAGAAGGAAACAAAGTGTTGATGCGATGCAACCAAGATAGAAAATATTCACCAACACTTTTACGTCTGTAAATACAGACACGGAGGGCATTTCTGGGTAAACCATAAAATATGGAATCATGGTTATCAGACCATAGGCAAAAAGCTTGCGGGTGATAAAAAGTGAGCTGTAGCGACTTGATGCCGGAATCACAAGAAGGCTGTAAACCGCCCAGCATAAACATGCAGTGAAAGCCAAAGCGTCGCCGAGTGGGGAGAGGTGTAGTACGAAATGTCCATTGAGCACCACTATTACCACACCTGCTGCCGCAAGTATTGTTCCAAACATGCGCAATTTGCTCAGCCGCTCGGAGCGGTAGAAACATGCTATAAGCAAAGTGGCGAAAAGCGGGCAGAGGCAAACTATAAGAGATGTGTTTGTTGTGGTTGTGTAGTTCATTGCCGCATTTTCCGTCAGGAAATATAGTGATCCTCCAGTGATTCCGAGCGCCACCATCATAAGCTCGTCGCGGACATTCGCCGCAAACCAGCGAGTCTGGCGCTTTATTGAGAACGGCAACAACAACAGATATGCGATAACAAACCTCAAAGTAAATATTTGGGCAGGTGACAGTCCGGCCATCAGCAGAATCTTGGTGCTCACGAAAGTGGAGCCCCAAACAACCACAACCAGAAAAGCAATAATATGATATTTCAGTCTCGGCATATCAAAAGCGTTCATATTTACGAAAAACACTAAAGGGTACTTCTATAAATTAGTTTTTATTATCTCAAGGGTGCTCCTTTGTGCTTCGACACTTTACGTTTCTTAGCGGCATCTTGGTCCTTTGGCCTTGAACCATAGCTCGCTATGCTTCTGCGGCTGCAAGAACCAACCTGCTCGCTAATAAACTGTAAATCGCCTGAAGCTAATTTATAGAACTACCCTAAAGGTTGTTTTTCGTTAGCAATGCAAAAATACATAAAAAAACTGATATTAACATGATTTGAACAAAAAAAATTCAGAAACAATCTGCTTTTGCGGAAATTTTAATATCTTTGCACAATAAACCAAAACTCCATACACCTATGAAAAAATTTCTTGCGATATCACTCATGCTATTATCAGCACTCACTGTAAGTTCCCAAAAAAGAGGTTTTATTAGCACAGGAACAAATGTAAACGTTCGCACAGGTCCTGGAAAACAATATCCATTAGCAAAAGATGAGTTTGCAGGAGAAGAAGAGTGTCAGCTCGCCAAAGGTCAGCTCGTAAAAGACCTGGGACGTAGTAAGAATGGTTTCCGATATGTCGAGGTCTCGTCAATGAATTTTGAGTATTATTGTAAAGGCTGGGTATCCGAGAAGTATCTGCGTCCTGTAAGACTTTGTCCAGCCTGCAAAGGCGAAGGCTACACCGATGTTGAGGGCTTTGATACGGGCAAGCCATGCAAACGTTGCTCTTCCAAAGGCTACATAAAGTAGCTAAAACGCTTTTTCTATCTGACAATAAAACTCTCTGATGGCAGAGCGCGACAACACCATCGACATCGTAAAGGCAATTGGTATATTGCTGATGATTCTCGGACACCACACATTGGTTCCAGACTTGTTGACAAACTTCATCTTCAGTTTCCACGTGCCGCTGTTTTTCATTCTCTCAGGATATTTTTACAGGCGTAAAGATATCCTTGGCTTGATAAAGAGCGACATGAGGCATTTGGTGCGCCCTTATTTCATTACAGCATTTTTCTGTATTCTCACATGCCTGATTAATGGGAATCCAAATGGCGCACTAATGAGAATTGTCAGCACAGTGGCATCAAACGGCTCTCCAGTGACCGCCATGTTTTTTCCAGGCCTGCCACTTATCGGGTCTATCTGGTTCCTTCTGGCATTGTTCTGGTGTAAGATTTTCTACATATTTCTGGAGCGTAAAACCAACAACACGCTGCTATGGAGTTTTATTATATCCACCTCTGCCCTACTATTCGGCAAATATATCACAAACCTGCCTTTCGGTTTCCTGAATGGCTTCTGCGCCCTTGTATTCTACGCTATTGGCGACTACTGGAACCACAAAACAAGCGGTAAAATGAACACATGCCTGTATATCGCAGGTTTGTCGCTATGGATTTTCTGCATTTTCATGGCAAAACTTAATCTTGCGTCTTTCGAGTGCAGCCTGTACCCTATCTCCATGTTTGCGTCATTTATCGGCACATACACGATTTATCATATTGCGAGGCGAACTCCCCAATTTATGGTTCCCATTTTGACATGGCTTGGTAAAAACACGCTTCTAATCCTTTGCTACCACACCCTGGCGTTCTACATCGTGACAGTCTTTGAGAAATATCTCTTCCAACCTCTCGACATGGTTCCATCCTCTCTCTCACTGGTTATAATCAACTTTATCCTTAGTTTAGGACTGCCATATACTCATTACAAAATTCAACGTCTTAACAAGTCATGCAGTTGAATTCACTGAAATAATCAGGAATAATTAAAATATACCATAAATCATTGTCAGTGTCAGAATTATTTTCTAAATTTGCACGAGTACAAACCATTTATATAATAATGCCTTTAACTTAAATACTATGATAAAAAGGATTGTTTCTTTTGCAGTTTTACAGATGGCCGTCATGGGTATTTCTTCCCAGCAGCTGGCTTTTCCTGGTGCTGAAGGATTCGGCGCATACGCTTCCGGTGGCAGAGGTGGTAAAGTTATACATGTCACAAACCTTAACGCTGCAGGAACCGGGTCTTTAGCTGCAGCAGCCAGCCAATCAGGCAGTTTTATTGTTTTTGACGTTGGTGGTGTGATCGACATCACCGGAAAAAGCATAACAATTGCCAGCAATGTGACAATTGCTGGCCAGACCGCTCCAGGAGAAGGTATCACGATTTACGGGGGGCGAGTGATTGCCAGTAATAGTAAAAACGTAATCATACGTTATATCCGGATGAGGGGAGGAAAAAGCGTAAACAGCAGCAAATGTACTCTGACATTGGACAACTGCGAAAACCTGATTATGGACCATTGCAGTGTATCTTGGGGACCTTGGGACAACGTTCACATAAAAGACGCAAACAACATCACATGGTCCAACAGCATCATATCTGAAGGAATAGAGCCTCAACGATTCGGATCGATTACCGACGGAACACGCAACTGGACTGTTCACCACTGCCTGTGGTCAAACAACAAAAGCAGGAATCCTAAGATGAAATGCTATATACAATACTACAACAACGTGGTGTACAACTATTCCAACGGAGTTGTGGGAGGTCACTCAGCAGCCGACAACTATCAGGATCTGATGAACAATTACTTTATCGCCGGTCCAGAGGGGTCTGCAAAATATTTCGACCAATGGACAGAGACTGACCACATGTACAGCACCGGTAATTATTTCGATGGCAACTGCGACGGAATTCTAAACGGCACTCTCATCACAGACCACCACAGCGCAACGGTCATGACAAACCCATCTCTGAAGTCCTCCGCCCCGATGAATCTGGAGAGTGCATCAGATGCATATCACAGCATCGTAGAACATGTGGGAGCATCAAGAGTGAGAGACATCCACGACCGTAGGTTGATTGAGGAACTGACCTCTCTCGGAACAAAGGGACGCTTTATCGCCAACGAGGATGACCTGGGGGGCATAGGTTCTGTCGCCGACGGACAGCACATCATAGACACGGATAACGACGGCATGCCTGATGACTGGGAGAAAGCCAACGGACTGAGCACTGACAAAGACGACGCAAACGGATATGCATTCGGAAACGGTTACACTAACATAGAGAACTATGTGAACAGCCTCGCCGTAAAGACAAAATATCTGTTAGCTCCTCAAAATATCACAGTAAAAATGATTACAGCTTCAATTGTAAGCATCAAATGGGTGAATGCGGACAATGAGGACGCAACATCAATAATATTGGAGCAGTCGGAAGACGGACAGAATTTCACACAAGTCAAGCGGCTGGGTAAAGACATCACATCAACTCTCGTAACAAACCTTACACCCGACAAAATATATTATTTCAGGATGAAGACAGTGAGCGGTGAATTTGAGTCACTATATTCACCTGTTTTTTCTGTCAACGACGAATACATGAAAGCCGGAGGAGGCACAGCTGCAGGAACAACTACGTTCACCCCACATGAGGGAAAGCTTTATAGAATCATTAATTACGCCACAATCCCATTTAACTCAGGTACAACCCTGGCTGGGAATCCAAAATATTTGATATTCAACGACAACGGCTCGTTAGGCACCACAGAGTATTTTACATGGGACGACCCGTCGCTGCTGTGGGTAATCACTGCCGTAGATGGAGGTGTTCATATTATGAACTATGGTAACAAGCAATATATATCAGGTCTGAACACCAGTATAGACGGCACAGACCGTATAGCTTCAGCCTCAACGCCATCTACCCTCACAATAAACTATACAGGAGACCAACAGCCTTCACAATCGGGGACGTATGGAGAGGTTTCCATGTTCAGGATTAACAGTCCGTCGAATAGAGACCAACAGATACGTGCACGCGGATTTGCCGATGATTGGTTCTGGGGCTCTGGCACATTCGACCGGGCCGACATGGTTTTCACTTTTGTTGAGATTGACGCATCTCATGTAAAGGTGTTCCTGACAAAACTCAACAACACTCTTGAGACAGCAGAGGCGCTTGCAAAAAGTGCTCAGACCGATGTCACATTAGGATATCCTACTGAGGCTTTCAACGAATTGATGACAGTTATTGCCGAAGCTCAACTGTTTATCAACCAGGTTGATGAAAATACCTCACAAGATGAGATTAACATGGTTGTTGAAAGAGTTAATGCTGCAGTTGATACGTTCAAGGCACAACAGATATTCACATTCGAAGGTTTCTCTACAGACCTGGGATATAACATCTACAGCTATGGCACAATGTCAAACGCAAATGCGGCTAATGCAACGACTGACATCCAAAGACGCTATCTATATGCGGTCAAAGGGGGAGAGGGAGAAAGCGACCAACTAGTTTACAGGATTGGTTTGTCGGATGACGAGATAAACGGTGGCAAGCAAGACCCCATGTCTTCCAATCCTGCCGCTTTGTGGACTTTTGAGGCAGAGAAAAACGGAAATGTCTTTGTCAGAAACGTTGGCACAGGATCTTATCTACAGATAGAAAACACCCTCTCAGACAGTCCCGTCACTATCCGTCCATACTACGCAAAGGACGACAATGGCAAACATGCTTTCTTCCTTGACTCAAACTCAAACGGAAACCGACTGTTTAATGTTGGGAATCCAGACGCTGACGGCAAGGGAGGCCCATTGGGATTTTTCTCTGTTCACGCCGACCGCACAAGGCTGAGATGGGTTATTGAGGCCACCGACATTGAAGTTGACACAAAACCCGCAAGGGTCTATGGAGACGTGACGGGAGACGGAAAAGTGGACATCTCCGATGTCGTGGCTGTCATCAACAATATAGCAGGATTAGCGACATTTAAGTATGCTGACATCAACTCCGACACCAAAATTGACATCACTGATATCGTTGACATCATCAACATCATAGCAGGAGCCAAATAAGGTAATGTCTATTTGCCTTTCACGACATATTTGTCATAATCATATTTGTCATTCATAATGCGAGGAAGGCATTTATAATCATCGCTGATTACGTCATGTTGGCTTTTATAGTATTGGGAAGATACTCCACCCAGATGAAACAGCAAATGACAGACATCATAATTCATCATAGGCTTGTGAATGGCTGACTGGATTTTTGCTATATTGTCAGGATATGCTTCCTTGTATGCGTCTGAGCACCACACAACCATTGGAATGCTATACTGGTACTCAAGCATCTTGGCGATATTATCCATATTTTCACTCCTGCCGGAAAAATCCCGATAGTCAAACGCTTCCTCTCCGTGATCTGGAAGATATACAAGAACAGTTTTCTCATCATTGTATAAATCCATTATCTGATGGATTACATAATCATTGTACATTACGGCATTATCATATTCTGCGATTACTTGTCGTTTTTCTTTAGTCAACCAATTATCGTTTCTCCAGTATATGCTATCGCCATTGAAGTGATTAAATTCATCAGGGTAGCGCTCCCTGTATGTGAAATGTTGTCCCATCAGATGAAATACCACCAACCGGTTCTGCTCATTTTTTCCCGACTCACATTGTTTGTAATAGTCAACAATATCACTGTCATATTTGAATGTACGCTCGTTTATGCTGTTGTAGCACATTGATACGACACGCTTGTCGAACAGATAATTATTAAGTGTGAAAATATAAACAGCGTCTTTTATTGACTGACGTTGGTTGTCGTACATGTGGACATTATAACCGGCCTTTTTAAAGACAACTGTAAATGGAGGTTTGTCTGACCACTTCTCACCAGCTCCGAACGCATTGCAGCTGATCATGTTTCTGACAGATGTCGTTGTAAAAGAATAAGGGGTAGTTACATTGTCAAATGCGAAAAGCCGTCCATCTTTGCTCTCCTGTAACATATATGGTGTGGTATTGAGCCTATAGCCATATAAAGGAGAGTGTTGACGGATATAGCTCTCACCGATTACAAATATCACATTCACTCCTTTGTAGCCATCCTTAATGGAAACGCCATCGACTTGTGACATCAGCTCCAAGTTATCTTCCAATGCCTTATTGGCAAGATGAATACTATATATGGATGCTATGACTTTAGTCATCCTGTCCTGTGGATTCCGGCGATATTGCTGCCATTTAAACCACAAATCGTCTGGGGATTTAACTTTGAACAGCTCAACATAGCCCCAACTTCCCAGCAATCCTATAACAAGCATTAATACAGAAAAGTATTGTAACCATTTCTTCCTGGACAACCTCTCAAAAATCTTAGTCCTATGTCTCTCCATAATCAACACGATGGCTGCAAATCCTATGGTGAGGAAGGATGTCACCCAAAATGATGACATAGAAAAAACACCAGACAAAAACTCCTTGCTTTCACGTTGGTCTGTCTCCAAGAAGAGTGTCAACGTGGTTGGATTTATCGTCATTCCAAATCCCAAGATCAAGAATTCGTCGATAAAGAAAAGAAGGAATATAATAGAATACAGTACCCCTTTTATCACCTTGTTTGTTGATGCTATGACAGCAATCAGATATGCATGGAGGAAGATTACAAACCACCTGTAAATTGGGTTTTGCAAGAGAGAACTCCACCCTATCAATATTATCCAGGCGCAAAATATCGGCCATTGACTCGTCACCCTTTTCCATCCGGGTATATTGCGTAAACTCATATGTCTCATAAATCTTGTTATACGTATCACATATAATGTACAAATTTACGAAATATTCATCAGAAATCAAATTGTTTATAATAAAAAACGTAGCTCACCGTCATTTTCAGCCCAAACAAACCCATTAGTCCCATTGATTAGTTTAGTGAAGTGATGCAATCAGGCTAAAAATGGAATTACAGTTTTTTTGATTTCAAATAGGTTATTTGTTTTTATGTCAGAACGGTATGTGAAATCTATTGAAACTTGAGTTTTTTTCTTGAGTTATTTACTTGTTGTGCCCAAAGAAAATTTTATTGATTATTTTGTTAATGTCCTTTATTTTTGTATCTTCGCAGAAAATTGTGCGAATTATGGCAATTATAAGGAAATACCCGGCAGGGATTCAGAGTTTTGAGACAATCCGCACTGACGGATATGTGTATGTTGACAAGACGGCTTATATATACAAGCTGATGTCAACGGGTATGACCTATTTTCTGAGCCGTCCGCGTCGTTTTGGCAAGTCGCTTTTGGTATCCACCCTTGCCGCCCTTTTTGAGGGAAAGCGCGAGTTGTTCGAGGCTTTCACCACCAAGGACGGTATCGAACAGCCGGCACTGTATATCTCCACCACCGACTGGGAGTGGGAGAAGTACCCGGTGCTGCGGTTTGACTTCAGCCAAGTGGGGAAAAACGAAGAGGACAGTATCAATGAATATATTGACAGGATTCTGACGATATATGAAAAAACATATTCGATAAACAACTCTCTGAAAACCCAGAGCAACAGGCTCTCTGAGATTATCCAGACCGCTCATGCTGTAACAGGGAAAAAGGCTGTGGTTTTAGTGGATGAATATGACAACCAAATTCTCAAGTCCATTGGCAACCCAGCAAAAGAGGCCGCTATCCGCGAGACATTCATGGGACTGTTCGCTCCACTTAAGGGTCTTGACGAGCACTTGCGGTTTGTGTTTATCACAGGTATTTCCAAGTTTTCCCAGATGGGTATTTTCAGTCAGCTCAACAACCTCAATAATATATCGATGCAGCCCGACTACGATTGCATCTGCGGTATCAGCGAGGAAGAGTTGACATCATCTTTGGCTGATGACATCCGATTGCTTGCAGAGAGGCGCAGTGAAAACTACGACGAGACACTTGCCTCACTGAAGAAACGATATGACGGATACCACTTCAGTCATATGATGACAGACATTTACAATCCGTTCAGTGTTGTCAAGGCATT
>JAZUMZ010000202.1:0-2481 GCA_045603885.1 Bacteroidaceae bacterium
AAAATGCCCCAGAAGAGTACTTCATGCTGATACTTCCGCTCAATGCCGAAGAACGAGAAGAGCATGAGGAACACAAAGAGGTTGTCCATCGACAGCGACTTCTCTATCAGGTAGCCCGCCAGAAACTCCATCGCTTTTTCGTGCGGCTCTACAGGGTAGAACAGATAGATGCCTGCACAGAACACCAGCGACACGCTTATCCAGACGGCAGTCATCTGCAGCGCCTCCTTCACATTGACTTCATGCTGCCCTTTGCGACCAAACATCTTCAGGTCGGCTACCAGCATCAGCAGCACCAATACATAAAATACAATCCAAGCCCAAAGGGGCATTCCCATTAAATACATATTTTCTTTAGTTTATTTCCCAAATCTTGCCTGAACAACATTCACCACGTAGTCGCCCAGTTTCTCGCACTCGTTAATGAGGTCCATGTAGATGGTGCCGATGGCGTAGTCGTATTCCCGCTCGTTGACGGCACGGATGTTTTCATTCTTCAACCGCTGACGCATTTGGTTGATGTCATTTTCTATACGGTAGCTATCTCTGATGTCGTGCTCATAACGGTGACCTGTCATCACAATGTTCATCTGCGTCAAGGCATCGTCACAAAGTACCATCATGGCTTGCAGTTGGGTGCGCTGTGTTGCAGTAAAATCTTTGCCAGACTCGTGCAGACGATTCAGTGTTCTGGCCAGATTATAACAAGCATCACCTATTGACTCCAGTTCGCCCACCTCACGCAACATCTGACGCACTTTTTCCTTGGTCTCGTCTGAAAGATGGTTTTCGCTCACCTGCTCCAGGAAGCGGGCTATCTCTATCTCCATGCGGTCGGTATAGTCCTCCTGACTCTCTATCTGGCTGAAGAGATGGGTGAACTTACTCTCGTTCTTCTCGTCCATCAGACTGCGCACCATGCTAAACATCCGTTGTACGCGCTCCCCAAACCGTGCCGTCTCTTTCTGAGCCTGCAGGACAGAGATTTCTGGTGTCTGCATCAAGTTGGACTGGATATACTGTAAGTGGAAATTCTCCTGCTCCGGCATTGGCTTATCAGGCAATAGCCAACAAACCATGCGCTCCAGTTGAGGAATCAACCCTATCAGGATAGCCGTGTTAGTCACGTTGAAACAAGTGTGGAACATAGCCAAAACCACAGGCAAGCTAGCTGTCTGACCTCCAACCGCAGGATCGTAGCCCACCAGCCAGCACACCATATCGACAAAGGGGTAGAACACGCACAGCACCCAGATGACACCAAACACATTGAACAGCAGGTGTGCCAATGCCGCTCGCCGTGCCTGCGTATTAGCCCCAAGGGCTGCAAGATTGGCCGTTGCCGTTGTACCGATATTCTCACCCATCACCAAAGCAATGCCCAGATAGATAGGTAGCACGCCTGTGGAGCAGAGCAAGATGGTAATAGCCATCACCGCTGCCGACGACTGTACGATGCAAGTAATCAGCGTGCCAATGCCCAGGAAGGCAAGAATCGTCCAATAGCTGTCGGTGTCGAATGAAGCAAAAAAGGCTACTACCTTTTCATTATGCTCCAAGTCCATCTCCTTACCCGCCGTGCTCAACATGACAAGAGATAGGAACATAAAGGCAATGCCGAAGAGGAAGTCGCCCACATAGCGGTGGCGTTTCATGTAGATCAATATGATGCCAACGGCAAATGCAGGGAACACGACATTGGTCAGGTCAACGTTATACCCCAACGACATGATCCACGCCGTCAAGGTCGTACCGATGTTGGCACCCATAATCACTGATATGGCCTGTGCCAGCGTCAGCAGTCCTGCCGACACAAACGATACTGTCATAACGGTGGTGGCCGACGATGACTGCACGGCGCAAGTTACAAAAGTTCCCGTCAGCATGCCTGTCAGTCGGTTGGTGGTCATCTTTGCCAGGATGTGTCGCAGCTGCGGCCCCGCCAACTTCTGCAGTGCATCGCTCATCATGCGCATGCCATAGATAAGCAGTCCCAGTGCACCCAGCAGTTTCAGCGAAACCATCACGTAGTCTTGAGTTGTTTCCATTTGCTTTCTCTAAATAGTTTTTATCGAGTGCAAAATTACACACAATCTACGTGAGAATCAAAGGAAACGTATTACAATGCTGTTACAGCCAAAGAATGTAACAGAATTGTAATATTTAATGAACTTATATTCCTAATCCACGTTTCTTCGTTCCATCCCAATTGGTCAATTCATCAGCATTGCCATTGCTGCCACTGACAGACTGTCCTCCCATAGAGCGCCCCATCTCTGACGCCAGTTGACCAATACGGCGTACGGCAGTTTCCCATGGGCGAGCTTGTCCATTTTTTGCACAGGTTGCTTCTTCAGTTTTTAATTTTCAACGACTTCCCAATGCCCACCTTTGTCTGGACCTATACGTTTAATTACACCCTCTTTTGTATGTAAGGAATGCAAATTATACAAAAATGCGTAACGCAAATTTGTATAATTG
>JAZUMZ010000203.1:0-14494 GCA_045603885.1 Bacteroidaceae bacterium
CGCAGGCAACCCGAACAGCGGCGTCCGTGCTTTCGTACTGAACGTCGGCGACGGCAAGGCCACGGGTATCATCTCAGTCACTAAGGAGTCAGGGAGTGAAAGAGCAGTCACTGGCTGGTACGACCTGCAGGGTCGTCGCCTCAGCGACAAGCCCACAGCAAAGGGGCTATATATAAATAATGGTGTAAAGGTAATCATCAAATAACATTAAAGAACGTAGTTTTTATGAAGAAACATTTCCTATGGATGTTCACCGCCATCCTGACTCTCTGCGGTGCAATGATGAACACATCGTGTTCTGACAACAATGATAACCCCGCCAGCAACCCGCTGGCTCAGCAGGTGAAGGGACTCTGGTGGGCACTCGCCGACAGCGAAGGCACCTACAACGGAGGAGACCGCACTGTGGTCTACACTCGCATGGGACTTGCCCTCAATTTTGAAGAGGACGGCTCTGGCTATGTCGTCGCCTTCTTCTTCGACAAAGAGGATGGCGACCCCGATGCCGTTATTGGTGGCGAGACGGCTGCCCCTTTCACTTACTCCAGCCGTGCCGACGGTACGTTGCACCTCGACTTTAGCAAGTCCGTCTCTGAGAAGTATGCCGACTATTTCAAGGCTTGGACAACAACCTATCAGAACGGTACAGTCAGTGCCACCGACGGTAAACTGACGCTCAGTCTGGAGCCCGCTTCCGATGCTATGGCCGCCAAGATCAGAGAGTGGGACCACGAAGCCCATACTGGTGCCTCTGCCGAGTACTTCAATATCAACGACGAGTACTTCACTGCCCAGAACTGGCGCGACCAAGAGGCCATCTACATCTACGACGGTAAGGGGACAGACGTGACCGACTCCAAGGGACGCACGGGCTACACACTGGTGAACCTGCCTTGGTACGAGGGTGACAAACTGGTGAACATGTCGCCCGACTTCTGCGATGACCTGACACCTGAGCAAGGCTGGGAGTGGGTGTTCAACCGCTGCGGTAGCCGCAACACTGTGAACAACAACTTCTTTGCCGTCTATAACAAGTACACCGGCATCCTGCGTTTCTTCTACTACCAGCCGGAGAGTTTCCAGGCAGGCAACGACCACGTGTGGGAGGTGAGCATGAGTGACCATCTCGCCTCAAGTTCCGTTTGGCCCTATGGTGTCCCTAAGGACAGAACGATTGTTGACAAGGCAGCCATCGGCCAGACCGCCAACAGCACCATGAGGCAGTACGTCAGCCCCTGGGTTACTGCCCGTAGTCTCGATGGCTTCGTCACGCCTAATGCTGGCTGGTGGGCTTTCGACGTTGACCTCTCAAGCACTCGTACCGACCGGCTAAACTCTTCCGACAACATCCGCTTGCAGATGCGCTCGTGGAATTCTCAGCAGGCTTCCTTCGTCAGTACGATGGCCGCTTCCATCGACGGTTCCCTCGCTGCCGACCTCAAACTGGAGGAGAACAACCGTACCGTCAACTCATCTAAAGGCTTCGTTGCCGACATGAAGGAACTGGTCGATCTGGGCAAGAAATTTTACAGTGTCTATTCCAGCATTGGTGAAGAGAAATGGGGCGATGCCATCTCTAACGGCATAGAGTTTGGTAAGAAGTTCCTCACTTTGTCAGGTATAGATATCCCAGAGGAGAAGACTGTCAAGGGATGGAAGGGCGACATTACGGGTACTGTCAGTCTCGGCTTGACTGGTAGCGTAAACACACAGGGAATCATACAAAGTTCTCAGCCGGTGGTGGGCGTCGTCTCACCTACGTTCTACTTGAAAGACTTCGATACCCAGAACTCACATCTCGGTCAGGGCACGTGGAACCTCAAGACCAGCCCTGTTGTCTATATCACCAATCAGATTATGAGCGCATGGGATGGTAGCCTTGACAATTATCCGTGGGGCGATGAGGCATGGACTATCTATTCCATCACCTATCCTATTCAGCAAAATGAATACGAGGGTGCCCCGCAGTTTGGATGCGTTTATTTCTTCGACCCCACCACGGTACAGGTCGAACTGAACCCCGAACTCTTCCCCGAAGACCAGATAGAGTGGATCGAAGTGGATGCCCTGCCCGGCGCACGTGCCGCCAACAAGGTGACAGGCACTGACGGCATGCGTAAGGCCTTGGGACTGGCCGACAGAAATATGGGCTTGAAAATAGAGGACTACAGAAAATATGAGTACGCCTACTGGCGCGACTACTGGTTCTACACCTTCGTCGCTGACGAGGACAAGAAGGCTGACATCATGACCGACTACTTCTATGGCGAGAACCAGAATTTCGGGTTGAATTATGGTACCTGTGGACCGCTTGAAAAGATTGGCAGTGCCTATCATTCCTACTACGGACGTGGCGACGATGCCTATATTCTGGAGCCACAGATGGCATCGCCCGAATTTTGGAACAGTTGCATCATTCCGCCGTTGGAAATCAACGTGACCGTTGCCGTGAAGTTGAAGAACATGCAGAACCCCATCGTCTATAACCGCATCTTCCTGCCTGAAGTCAAGTATCTTAATGGCAATTGGGAGGTCGGCAAGGAAACGTCGTCAGATGTCTATAAACTCTACGACCGCATACAGAAGAATCTGATCAGTCCGCTGCAGAAAGACCACCACGCCATCTACGACTACAATGTGAAGCGCGTCAAGGACAAAGTGATGCACTATCTCAACCTTGACAAAACAACAGAGTAATTGCAAGACGACAAGATGAAGAAGAAAACAATCCTAATGGCCCTCGCCCTCCTGTGCAGTTTCGCACAGGGGGCATGGGCCTATAGAGTCGATGTTTATAAGGCTGCGGAAAGCGGCTTTGGCTACGTTGAAGATACAGAGAATATCAAGGATGACGCAAGATGGGGGGTACATTGCCTATCCCTACTACACATAGTTTTTGCCATAGAAGATTACAACGTATTTTTTCTTTTGAACAATTATTCTTTCGGGAAAATGCAGTAAGAGGGGAAAAAGTAGTGAGGTCGCAGATTTTTCGCTAACGCTGGCTTCGCCGAAGTTACTTGCACTCGGAAAAGCCCAAATAAATTTGGTTCTTCACTCGTTTTTCCGTAACGTTGGATAAGTTACTCCATCTCAGCATAAAAAAAGAACGAGTTCTTTTTGTTCTGCGCTCGATTTTCCGTAACGTTGGCTTCACCGAAGTTACTTGCACTCGGAAAAGCACAAATATATTTGGCTTTTCACTCGTTTTTCCGTAACTTTGCACCCAAAAATTGAAAGAGTATATGGTAAAAGTAGGAATATTAGGTGCGGCTGGTTATACGGGCGGCGAGTTGATTCGCCTGTTGCTGAACCATCCCGATGTGGAGATTGTGTTTGCCAACTCGGAGTCGAACGCAGGAAATCTTATCAGCGATGTGCATGAGGGGTTGCTTGGGGAGACTGAGCAACGCTTCACGGCTGAGATGCCGTTCGACCAAGTGGACGTGGTGTTTTTCTGCTTCGGTCACGGCAAGAGTGAGGCTTTCCTGAAGGAGCACACAATCCCAAAGAACGTGAAGATTATCGACTTGGCACAGGACTTCCGCATCAAGGGCAATCATGATTATGTGTATGGCTTGCCTGAGATTCACAAGGAGGAGATTGCGAAGTGTCAGCACTTGGCTAATCCTGGGTGTTTCGCCACCTGCATTCAGTTGGGGCTGTTGCCATTGGCTAAGGCTAGACTGCTGACAAAGGACATCGCCGTGAACGCCATCACTGGTTCGACGGGTGCAGGTCAGAAGCCGGGTGCCACCACGCATTTCTCTTGGAGAAACAACAACTTCTCGGTGTATAAGTTGTTCACGCATCAGCACCTGCACGAGATTTGCCAGACGCTGAACGAGTTGAAGACAAAGAGGACACCCGCGAGGAGAGCGGTGCCAGCGTTGACGAACTGGCCCGCAAACTGAACTCCACAGTCCACGCCGGCGTGTCGAAGGGTGGCTTCAGCAGCACCATCGATGCCGCCTTCAATGGTGGGCAGAAAAGGTCGGCCAGCAACGAGTTCGCATGGCTCGAGATGCTCGTACGCACCGCCCGTCCCAAGGTGAAGGGATCTATGAGCGATGCCATCCTGGAGTACATGACCGATGAAGCCTACAACCACATCAACGGCATCAAGAAGGTGGTGCGCGGCAAAGAGCGCGTCACCTATCCCAGTACCGACGAGGGATTCCTCAAACTGGTGAAGGACTACGGTCCCTACATGGTGAAGAGCGGACAGCTGGGCGGACGACTGCGCACCAGTGTCGTGGTCAACACCTCGAAAATCACCTCGGCCTACAATGCCAGCGCATCTCTGGAGGCTTCCTACAGCGGCTCGTTCTTCGTTGACGTCGATGTCAACGCCACCGTCAAGGCGCAGCAGGCTTCTGCACAGAGCCGCAACCACAACGGGTTCTACTTCCAGGCTAGCGTGCGCGGCGGCAGCCACAGCGACGGCTCGTTCGAGGCCCTGCAGAGTGTGCTCGACAAGATGAGCAAGGCCCGCTCGGGTGCAGGCACCGAGGACGATCTGGTGGACGACTCGGAGACCAAGGTCACCATCGATGACAACTCGGCTGAGTATGAGGCCGCCGGCGCAGAATGGAAAAGAGGACTCACCACACGCTTCGGACTCTCGGAGTCGGATGTCGTCAACAACATCGCCCTCATCGATTTCGACAGTGAGGATGACCTCATTCCGCTCTATGAACTGGTGGACCGCGGCCTGACGGAGGACGAGGACGGCGTGGACGGCGAGGAGCGCTACCTGGCCTTCAAGCAATGGTTCGACATGGTGTTGCTCAAAGACCCCAGCATACTTACCCGGCAGGCTGACCTGAACAGTTACGTCACCGCCGTGCCCACAAAGATTGAGCCGCTGGCACAGATGACCGCCGCTGGAACCGACGAGTCGCTCATCCGCGATGTTTATCTGAGCAACGGACAGCACGTGGCACGCATCTGCTCAGAGTTCATACCCATCATCAACCCCTCGAAGCGCGTCAGCGTCATCTACCCCATGGTCAACGGCAAGTGCCGCTACAACCTCGGCATCTTCTGTGGCGACGAGGCCTCTTATCCAGCCAAGGTAAGCTGGGGGTGGGAGGAGGATCCTTCCACGCCCGTCGTCACCTCCATGGCCGAATATGGCAAGGGCCTCCACAATGTGGCCTATCTGCGTGGCAACCATCTGACGCTGGAGGCCGACCCCAAGTTCCAGGACAGCCAGTATGCAACTACTACAAGCAGCCCCTATACGCTGATTCTGAAGGATAAGGGTGAGGATGTTACGTATCCGTTGGTAAAGATCAATGACTACGTCTATACCCGCAGCCTCTACCGCGCCCGCTCTTACCAGAACGGTGCGACGCAGATGTCGGACATGGTGCCATACGATGTCAATAGCCAGAACGCATTCTCGGTATTCAGCCGATACGCTGATGCCACGAAAAACGTCGACTGGTACATGGTGTCTAACTACACCAACAGCCTGCACCGATGGGGTGGCTTCGCACCACAGGGATGGACGGTGCCATACGCAGGCCAGTACAGGAAGATGCTTCAGAACCTCGCCGACATCACCGGTAATAAGCCCGACGGCACCATCGGTGCCTCGTTCCTCACGAATGGTGTCTATGGCTTCAATACTCGGGCAACGGGCTTCATCGGAGTGGGTGCCAACGTTGCCGACAATGGTAAGTTTGAGCGCTGCGTTCTTGCCAATGACAAGATGCTCTATCTCGGCGCCATTAACGATGCAGATAAAGCGAAACTTGACGGAACAGAGAATACCTATGGAGGCCGGGCAGACCTGCAGACGGTGTACACATGTGATGCACTCTCTATTGAAACCGCCACGGGCAATGCGGCCATGACGTATTTCCTCGACCAGCCTATTTCCTATCTCGACGGTCACCAGATAGCAAACAGCTTCTTCTATCCGGAGAGCATTCGTGAAAAGGGCGAATGGAATTCCTATAGGGACACTAAGAATGTCATCGAGCATGCTATATGGAATAACAAAAATGCCAAATTCGACTGTGCCGGCTATAAATTATGCTTCCCCGTCATCATCTGTCAACGGGTAGTGAAGTAATTAGAATCTCTCATAGCAAAAACAATCTCCCATGTAAGCCGTATGTGGGAGATTGTTTTTACTTTCGCAGCCGCCATCCTCGTCATCAGCGAGAACCAGTCACTGCGCCTTTACTTGACAACGACGGAACGGCCGTTGACGATGTAGAGACCCCTTGTTGGATTGGTTGTACGCAGGCCGGCGAGGTTGTTATCGACGTGAAGTTTGCAGGTACCACCGTGCGCCTGTTCTTCTCGAAGCGAGGCAGGAATGGGCATTGGAACGGATTGCTCACAACAGATCTCTCGCTCAGTTTCCTCAAAGCATACAGGACGTACGCTACCCGCTGGACTACTGAGGTGGCTTATCACGATTGCAAGCAACTGCTCGACTTCGGCAGATGTCAGAGCGTACACTTCTCTGCACAGATTGCCAGCTTCACGCTGACCATGATGCAGTACAACATACTTTGCATGGTAAAGCGGTTTGAGGCCTACAAGACCGTCGGAACGCTCTTCCGTGAAGCCACAGCTGGTACTCTCGAACTGTCCGCAGCGGACAGAATATGGGAACTGATATTGGACACCATCCTGGAAATCGCAGAGATGATCTCTGCCGATGCAAGCGAACTGCTTTCTGCGGTTATTGATGCCAATCCGAAGTTCCATAAACTCTATCAAATGTATAAATCAGTCGCATGATGAATGAATATTCACTTGCGAAAGTTCAGTAGTATTATTGCAAGAGATGAAGACCGTGCTGGAAGTTATTATGATGCAGCTTGTCTTTACTCACGCATGAAAGATAAAAATAATGCTCTTAGATGTTTGGAAAAGTCGTTGGATTTGGGATATATGCGATTTGCTCATATTGAGCGTGACTTCGACATGGATTTCATTAGAGGAACAGAAGAGTACAAAACGATTATTCGTAAATACAAAACAGCTCACGAAGCAACAATAAATTCTGAGGGTGGTTCTTCTTCAAACCGAGAAACCGTCACAACAGAAGTTCCTTTCACGAAGGAAAATGGTGTCTGCAAAGTGAAGTGCAATGTTAACGGATTGCCTCTGCACTTTGTCTTTGACACAGGTGCTAGTGACGTGACAATTTCTATGGTCGAGGCAACTTTTATGATGAAAAACGGGTATCTTTCTAGTAATGACGTTGTTGGTAGTCAGCGTTACATGGATGCCAATGGTGACGTGAGCGTTGGTACCATTATAAATCTAAAGGACGTTACTTTTGGCGGTTTGGATTTGAATAATGTCCGTGCTTCCGTTGTCAGAAATCAAAAAGCCCCGTTATTGTTAGGTCAGAGCGTTTTGGGACGACTCGGAAAGATAGAGATAGACAATAGTAGAAATATCCTAAAAATTACGCATATCAAATAGCTTTTTATCAGACGTGAAACAAGTCTATCTCATTCTCGCAGCCTTGATGCTGTTGTGCCTTGCACCTATGCCGTATGGGTATTTTCAATTAGTACGATTTGTGGCAATGGTGGCATTTGGCGTGATGGCATACCAGTACTATGCCTGCCATAAGACTATTGCTGCAACGGTGTTTTGTGTGCTGGCATTGCTGTTTCAACCGATATACAAGATTGCGTTGGGCCGGGTGACGTGGAATGTGATAGATGTGGCGGTAGCCGTGTTGCTTGTCGGATTGTTTGTGCTAGAAAAGCAACTGGCGAAGAAAACAAGAGACTGAAAGACAAACGAATTCTTCAATACAGAGCACCTTATCTTAACAATGTCGAACTATCTAAAATATCCATCGGCAATGACTTTTTACTTCAATATCTAGAGAATCCTTCAGATAAGGGAAGGATAAAGCAGGGGTTTATCCGAACAGAGGACATTCAGCGAGGAAGTGACGGAAAAGATAAAGCCACAAACCGTTTCTATCCATTGTCCTCAAATAGTGGAGAGCCATTGGGTGACCAACTGTACAGGATAGGAAAGCAAATCTCACTTGAAAAAGAACAGCATGAAAGACTTCTTGAAAGTCAAATTCAAAGCCATGACGAATGGGGAAATACAGATAGATCTTCCACTAATTTTGCAGATGACAACTTTAGCCCAGAAGAACAAGAAGAAACCATTAGCGAACTAATGGAGGAAGTACGAGAGCGAATAAATAAATTGCGCCAACGAGGTATTGCGGAATATCTTTTGGAGCAATTGATTCACCCAGACAACCGCTTAAGCCTCCTTATCATTACAAAGGACTGGCGAATCCTATTGCCAGACTATAACGATATGGAGATTAAAATGGAACCTTTGGTAAAAGCTGTTTATCTATTGTTTCTTCGTCACCCTGAGGGCATCACATTCAAACAGTTGCCAGATTTTCGTCAAGAATTGACGCAGATTTATAATGATTTGAGACCAACCGGTCTAACTGAAAGAGCTTTGCATAGTATTGAGGATGTAACAAACCCTATGCTTAACTCTATCAATGAGAAATGTGCCAGAATACGTGCAGCTTTCTTAGGAAAGTTTGATGACTATATGGCAAAAAGTTACTATATCGATGGAGTACGTGGAGAAGCTAAAAAGATAGTTTTACCAAGAAATTTGGTGTTTTGGGAATAAATCAAGGATAATGGACCTTACAATTCTTTGTTTGACTAAAAAGATTTCTCTGTGATAAATGTCATGACGAAATGTACTTTTATAGGCAACAAAATAATTGATTATAAGATTGCCATAACTCAATTTTGAGCGTAAATTTAAATATAAAGTAGGGCGAATTATCTGTTTTCCATATATTTTTCGTACCTTTGTCGGCTCAATTTGTGAAATGAGTATATTAAGGTAGAAAGATTGAATGAAACATATTGATTCTTTGACATGGTTGCGACTGAAGATAGTGGGCGGATATGTCTCGCTTATATTTCTCTTTGTTATTGCCTCCGTCATCGTTGTCTGCAAGAGCGGCAATCTTGAAGAAAATAGCAAGAGATATAAGGAGAACATTGACCGTCGTGCTTTGTCGGAAGGCGCATTCCTACAGCTGTTCGACCTGAACCAATTAGGCGGTCAGGCAGCAATCTTAGACAGTACAAGAATTGCGGCATACGAAAAGAAGGAGAAGCGTGTCATTCTGACGCTTGACTCCATGATAATGACGATACCTGATACTGCACAAGTAAGACGTGTGAAGGAAATCAAGCAGTTGGTCAGCGAGAAGAAAGGTTACCTGCTGGCTATCCGTCAGGATTTGGAGCAACTGAGAGACGTGAGTGGACTGATGCAGCAGAAAATGCCGCAGATCATCCGTCAGGCAAACCGGGCCAACCAACAGCTGACGGACGAGGTAAGCGAGAACCTGAAGGAGAACCGTCACAAGACCACAGGCATGTTCGGCTGGCTGAAGAGCAAGAAGAAAGCCAATGCCAAGACCGAGGCAGAGAACCAACAGGCATTGAATCGTGCCAGACAACAGACGGACAAAATATTGACATCGTTAGCAACAGACATCCAGCAATCACAGGAACGCAGTGCCAATCAACTGTTCCTGCACATGGAAGACCTTGTAAGGAAGGAAAGCCTGATCAATGAAAAGATAACCCAACTTGCACAGGAATTCAATATGGAGGACTCGCAAATGCGTAAGTTGGGTTCCACTCATCTCATGTCACATCAGCGGGAAACTTTGCACTTGGTGATGTGCTTCGGTTTTGCTGCATTCCTGCTTGCTATGCTTTTTTACTGGCTGTTTCACCGTGACGCAAATAAACGCCACAGGAATAAGATTCTGCTGGAAGAGAGCAACCGCCACAACGAGGAACTGCTTACCCTGCGCCAGAACATGATGCTGACCGTCAGTCACGATCTTCGTTCGCCATTGACTTCCATCATGGGCTATGCGGATCTGATAGCGGAAACCACCAAGGATGAGAAATGCAAGCAGTATGAAGAGGCCATCAAGCAATCATCGGACAGAATGCTGACGTTGCTCAACTCCCTGCTAAGTTATTATCGTCTTGATACGGGCAAGGACGAAGTGGACATGATGCCTTTCCGTGTGAAGGACGTGCTTCGTACCCTTATGGCAGAGTATGAGCCATTGGCAGCGGTCAAGGACATAGCGATAGAAGGGTCGTTTACAGGCAATGACACTGTGGTGATGGGGGACCGCAAGCGCATCATACAAATTGCAGGCAACATCTTGTCGAATGCCGTCAAGTTCACACAGAAAGGGAGTGTGAATCTCGGTGTTGACTATACGGACAATTCACTGACTATCCAAGTGAAGGACTCTGGTAGTGGTATGACCGAAGAACAGGTAAAACGCATTTTTGCACCGTTTAACCGATTGGAGAATGCAGACACCCAGGAAGGCTTTGGTCTCGGACTGAGTATAGCCAAGGGACTTGCAGAATTGCTGGGCGGCAGGATTGAGGTTGAAAGTCACGTCGGATTCGGCAGTCTCTTCACGGTAACGCTTCCACTGGTGGAAGGAGATGAAGAAGTGTTGCAGCGGAGTGTCATGGAGTCAACCACCTTGCCAGAAGGTTTGCGTATAGCAGTTTGGGACGATGATGCCGTCGTGCTGAAGATGACCGTTGAGATGCTTGCCAAGAAGAAAGTTCAGGTAGTCGGATGCCATACGGTGGACGAACTGTTTGACAGGATGAGGAAGAATGACTATGACCTCATCATCATCGACATCATGCTGGGCGGCATGAGCGGTTTCGACCTGCTGGAACTGTTGCGCGGTGCAAACATAGGCAACTCTAAGACCGTTCCCATGCTTGCCATGACAGGCAGGACGGAGAGAAGTGCAGATGACTTTGTCAAGGCAGGTTTCCGTGGTTGCCTGCTGAAGCCGTTCTCATATGCGGAACTGACAAGAGCTATTGCCAACAGCATCAATGAGGAATCCAATAAGGAGGACGATACGCCGAAAATTCCAAATGCAGATTTCGGTATGCTCCTGAAGGGAGAGAAGGATGTAAACAGTATGCTTGCCCTTCTTGTTGAGCAGACAGAGAAGGAAATGAGTGAACTGAAATCCGCATTTGAAACAGGCGATACGGATGCCATATCTTTCCTGCAACACAAACTGGAATCGCGGTGGGAATTCTTGGGAATCGTCAGGCCCATGCTTAGACTCCGTGATGCACTGAAAGGAAAAGGAGAATTGGAGAAGGCTGTCAATGAGGTGGTGCTTACAGCAGAGCAACTGATAAGTCAGGCAAAAGAGAGGATGGAAGGAGGTGAGGCGTGATAAGGATTCTTATAGTAGAAGATGACACCATTCTGAGCCGTCTCGTCGTGAATTGGCTGAAAGATGCTGGCATTGGCTACGGTGAAACCTGCGACCACTTCTGACGGATTATCTGGCATCACCCAATAGTAAGTCTTACCGAAAAGTTCTTCCTGATACTCCTGTGCTTCGTTATGGAAGAAATCATTGACTGACTTCCGACCACAGTCGAAAGCCTGAATGTTCAGCCCAGGAGTACCCTGAGGCAGAAAGTCGAGATCATCGAGTGTCATCTAACCCCAAGTTTACGTTGCAGTTCCAAAGAACGCTCCATGATTCTATTAAACCTGTCTTCACGTTCCTGACTCCATTCCGACCCTGCCAGATGCTTGGCATTGTATTCACACTGCTCAATGAAGCGTTCTGCCACCTCACCTGTCAGTACTGGTATGTTTGTAACGGGTATTGCCATAATTATATCTCCTTTATTATTTTAGCTCTGGCCTCGTTTTTGAACCGCAGCCTTTGGCTGCAAAGGTAACATTTTTTCCCGACAATCCGCCATAATTTTCCGAAAAAGTAGCATTTTACGCCAAAAAGAGTGTTCTATGTAAGTGAGTCAATTATAAATAACTTGCGAAGTTGAGTAATTTTTTATAGAAAAAAGGAGACAAGACTCAATGTCCTGTCCCCTTATCAGATAGGTTGTGATTGATTTAAGCTAGATTTACAACAGGTCGTCAAGAGCAGAGCGTACATTGTTGTCGGAGTTGTTCTCCTGCTCATGATTTTCGTTTCTGTCGTTTCTGTCATTGTGCTCAAACCTGCGTCCTTGTCTGCGGTCACCCCTTTCGTTGAAACCGCGTCGCTCGCCTCTTTCGGGGCGTGGTCTGCGCTCTCTTTGAGGTCTTTCCACATAGTCAGCAGGTTTTTCAATCAGCACACGATGAGAAAGTTTGAACTTGCCGGTCTTCTCGTCGATGTCAATCAGTTTGACATCAATCGGGTCACCTTCTTTAATGCCAGCTTCCTCTACAGTCTCAAGGCGCTTCCAGTCAATCTCGCTGATATGGAGCAGTCCGTCTTTTCCTGGCATAAACTCCACGAAGCATCCGTAAGGCATTACGCTTCTTACTGTACCTTTATATACCTCTCCAACCTCGGGGATAGCTACGATAGCCTTAATCTTGGCAACTGCCGCCTCAATAGCTGACTTGTCGGGTGCGCTTACCTGAACCTTGCCCACGCCGTCCACCTCGTCAATTGTGATGGTTGTGTTGGTATCCTCTTGCATCTGCTGTATAATCTTTCCACCAGGACCGATGACAGCGCCTATAAATTCCTTAGGAATAATAATCTGCTCAATACGAGGAACATGAGGTTTGAGCTCAGGTCTCGGCTCGCTAATTACCTTCATCATTTCTCCCATGATGTGTTCACGACCGGCCTTAGCCTGCATAAGCGCCTTTTCGAGAATCTCGTATGACAGTCCGTCGCACTTGATATCCATCTGTGTTGCTGTGAGTCCGTTCTTTGTACCTGTGGTCTTGAAGTCCATGTCACCAAGGTGGTCCTCGTCTCCGAGAATATCAGACAGTACTGCATATTTGTCCTCTCCCGGGTTTTTGATAAGTCCCATAGCGATACCTGCAACAGGATTTTTAATAGGCACACCAGCGTCCATGAGCGCCAAAGTACCCGCACAAGTTGTCGCCATAGATGAAGAGCCGTTAGACTCAAGGATATCGCTAACCACGCGGATTGTATATGGATAATCGTCGGGCAGCTGTCCTTTTATACCTCTCCATGCCAGGTGTCCGTGTCCGATCTCACGTCTGCCGACTCCTCTCTGAGCCTTAGCTTCTCCAGTTGAGAAAGGCGGGAAGTTATAGTGTAACAGGAATCTCTGATATTCTCTCACAAGTGCTCCGTCAACCAGCTTCTCGTCAAGCTTGGTTCCAAGAGTGGCAGTGGCCAATGACTGTGTCTCGCCTCTAGTGAAGATAGCTGATCCGTGAGGTCCTGGTAGCGGGTCGACCTCGCACCAGATCGGCCTGATTTCTGTGGTCTTACGTCCGTCAAGCCTTATACCCTCATCGAGAATACAACGTCTCATTGCATCTTTCTCCACGTCGTGATAATATTTATCTACAAGAGCGTTTTTCTCTTCAAGCTCATCCTCAGTCATGTCAGGATGCTGAGCGGCATAGTTCTCTTTGAACTCCTCTCTTATGGCTTCAAATGCTTCAGCTCTCGCATGTTTCTCAAGACCTTGCTTTGTCACATCATAAGCTTTCTGATAGCATTGTTTCTTAACGTCTTCTGCCAGTTGCTCGTCGTTAACCTCATGGCAATATTCTCTCTTGACATCTGTTCCGAGTTCTTTCATCAATTCTTTTTGCAGACGACACTGCGGCTTGATAGCTTCGTGAGCTGCTTTGAGAGCCTCAAGCAAATCCTGCTCGCTAACCTCCTTCATCTCACCTTCAACCATCATTATGTTTTCCTCGGTAGCTCCAACCATGAGGTCCATATCTGCCTCCTCGAGTTGCTGGAAAGTGGGATTGATTACAAACTCACCATTAATTCTCGCTACCCTGACCTCACTGATCGGTCCTTCGAACGGTATATCGCTTACAGCTAATGCCGCTGACGCTGCAAATCCTGCCAGTGCGTCGGGCATATCCACTCCGTCGGCACTGAAAAGTATTACGTTAACATAAACCTCAGCATGATAGTCGCTCGGGAACAAAGGTCTGAGTGCTCTGTCAACAAGCCTGCAAGTGAGCACTTCCTCATCTGAAGCTTTACCTTCACGTTTTGTAAAACCTCCAGGGAATCTGCCGTTTGCAGCATATTTTTCCCTGTATTCCACTTGCAAAGGCATAAAATCGGTGCCAGGTACAGCGTCTTTAGCCGCACACACAGTTGCAAGCAATACAGTTTTTCCCATTCTCAGCACAACAGAGCCGTCTGCCTGTTTTGCCAATTTTCCTGTCTCGATGCTAATTTCTCTTCCGTCGGGCAGCGAGACCGTTTTTGTAATTACGTTCATCTTTTAAAACATCTAATAGGCGTTATTTTCGCCTCATAATAAAAATAAAATAACATCAAAAAAGCCGCCCGTTACTTTAATGAAGCGGCAAATCCTTGCAAAGTTAATAAAAAAAAATGAGTTTACGAAAAATAATAAAATTATTTAATTAAATA
>JAZUMZ010000204.1:0-15313 GCA_045603885.1 Bacteroidaceae bacterium
AACCTTGTATTTATCTGCCTGACGCCAAACGGTCTCCGACTGGGGCTGCACACCGCCTACCGCGCAGTAGGTTGCGACAGCTCCGTCGAGCACACGCAGAGAGCGCTCCACCTCAGCGGTGAAGTCCACGTGTCCAGGAGTGTCAATCAAGTTGATTTGATACTGCTGGCCTTCATAGTTCCAGAAACAGGTTGTAGCTGCGGATGTAATGGTGATACCTCGCTCCTGCTCCTGTGCCATCCAGTCCATGGTTGCGGCACCGTCGTGCACCTCTCCGATCTTATGGGTTTTACCCGTATAAAAGAGAATGCGCTCAGATGTTGTTGTCTTACCGGCGTCGATGTGAGCCATGATACCGATGTTTCGCGTCAAATGCAAATCACGTTTTGCCATAAATTTAATATCCTTTGTTAATCCAGGGAATCACTTCATCTTTCTTCTCCCCGGAGCTTTTTTACCTAAAAAAACTAATAGAAATTTGTATCCGCCGAATTAGAAACGGAAATGTGCGAATGCACGGTTAGCCTCAGCCATGCGGTGCATATCCTCTTTACGCTTGAACGCACCACCCTGCTGGTTGAAAGCGTCAACGATCTCTGCGCTCAGCTTCTCAGCCATGCTCTTACCGGAACGCTTGCGTGCGAAAAGAATCATGTTCTTCATTGAGATGGCCTCCTTGCGGTCAGGACGAATCTCAGTAGGCACCTGGAATGTGGCACCACCGATACGGCGGCTCTTCACCTCCACTTGTGGAGTGATGTTGTCGAGAGCTTTCTTCCAGATCTCCAGCGGAGACTTCTCCTCGTCCTTGAGTTTCTTCTCAACGAGTGAGAGTGAGTTATAGAAGATAGAGTAAGCGACGCTCTTCTTTCCGTCGTACATGAGGTTGTTTACGAATTTCGTAACCTTCACGTCGCCATAAACGGGATCCGGGAGGATCACACGCTTCTTTGGTTTTGCTTTTCTCATTTGTCTGTTCTGTTTTTTTAAGTCTGTCCGGTTGCCTTCAGCGTTCTTCAACATCCCCACCGGGACATTTACTCAACCAGCGTTATAGCGAAAGACAAACTAAATGTGTGGTTTAAAACTTGTGTTCTCTCTTACTTCTTAGCCTTAGGTCTCTTGGCACCGTACTTACTTCTTCTCTGTGTGCGGCTTGCCACGCCTGCGGTATCAAGAGCACCGCGTATGATGTGGTAGCGTACACCTGGGAGGTCTTTCACACGGCCACCTCTTACAAGCACGATTGAGTGCTCCTGAAGGTTGTGTCCCTCTCCGGGAATGTATGAGTTCACTTCTTTCTTGTTAGTAAGGCGCACACGCGCAACCTTACGCATAGCCGAGTTCGGCTTCTTAGGAGTGGTGGTGTAGACACGTACGCAGACACCGCGACGCTGAGGACATGAGTCCAAAGCAGGTGATTTGCTCTTGTCTACCAGCACCTTTCTTCCTTTTCTTACGAGTTGCTGAATAGTAGGCATTTTCTTAATGTTTTTATTATTATTATTTATTTATATTTGTTGCGTTTCGTGTATGGAGAATCTTCAGCCGGGCAATACCTCAACCGCTTACTGCACTCTGCATAAGAGGCGTATCACTACACCTATTTTATATATAGCGCATTATTCTCCTTTTATGCTTTAAATCAGAGGCCTCTCGCGACCTCTCCAGGCCATGCGGCCTAAAAAGCGGTGCAAAATTACAAAAAATATGTGAGATAGCATGAAGAAACCCTCATTTTCACCCTCCTTAAACTATATAATTAACATTATTTAACTTTTTTAATATAATTTAACCATGAATCAAAGTCAATAAAATGCAAATAGGCGTTTCCTCACAAGTTTAGGGATTTTCCATGTGCGTCTTCAAAGAATTTGATTAATTTTGCAATCAGAAGCAATCTTTTGTTAAACAACAAAACCCAAAAGTCATGAAAACTTTCATCAGAGTCATCGCATCAGTCGTGTTTTTGTTAGCGGCGACCACTGCAGTTTATGCCCAAGATGTTAGAAACGGTAATTACCAGACCGTGGCGCATGTGAGAAGTGACGGAACGGTACAAGACGGGAATTACCGCACAATCGGACACGTGAAGAGCGACGGCACGGTTCAGGACGGAAGCTATCGCACAATCGGGCACATAAAGAGCGACGGAACGGTACAAGACGGAAGCTACCGGACGGTTGGACATGCACAAGGTGTGGGACGCAATGAGACTGCAGCGCTCCTATTCTTCTTCGGCCTGCTTAGATGACAACAGTAAAGCCTCTTGGCAAGACCGACCTCCTGCTGGAGAAAGTGCGCAGCGGAGGCGGCACGATGACATGGTTAGAGCAATTGAGCTTGACCATGCGCTTGGCTATTCCCGCTATGTTGGCTCAGATATCACATATCCTCATGGAGTATATCGATGCCTCTATGGTAGGCAGACTCGGTGCTGAGGCCAGCGCATCAATAGGTATCGTGGCCACGACCACATGGCTGTTTTGGGGGCTCTGCTCCAGTATCGCCACGGGATTCAGCGTTCAGGTGGCCCACAAAATCGGAGCGAACAAGCCTGATGATGCCAGAAGTATTCTCAGGCAGGCATTCACCACCACGACATCGCTGGGGGTCATGCTATGCATAATCGCTGTCTCCATAAGCGGTCAATTGCCGATATGGCTTGGAGGTGAAGAAAGCCTGAGGGCTGGAGCAAGCGGCTATTTCCTGGTGTTCGCCTTGACCCTGCCGTTGTTTGAGCTGACGTTTATGATGAGTGCCATGTTGCGGTGCAGCGGAAATGTGAAGTTGCCGAGCATACTGAACATGTTGCTCTGCGCGCTTGACGTGATATTCAACTTTATTTTCATCTTCCCTACTGCCGAATACAGCATCCTCGGCTTCCAAATCACCATCTATGGAGCAGGCCTTGGCGTAGTGGGAGCCGCTCTCGGAACGGCAGTGGCTGAAATAATCGTATGCTCTTTGTTGTTCTATTTTCTTTGTTTCCGATCCCGCCACTTGAGTTTGTTTGGAAGATTGAGACGTGAGCTGTCCACACTCCAGATGTTCCGTCCCACAAGAAACGTGCTAAAGAAGGCATTAAAGCTGGGTATGCCTATTGCCTGTGAGCGGATTGTGATGTGCGGCGCACAAATTTGCACCACCATGATTGTGGCGCCTCTCGGAATGTTCGCCATCGCCGCCAACGCATTCGGTGTCAATGCCGAGAGCCTGTGTTACATGCCAGGCTACGGAATCGGGGATGCCGCCACAACCCTGGTGGGACAGAGTGTGGGAGCGAAACGGCAGGACCTTGCCAAACGCTTCGCTCGAATCACCGTTGTTCTCGGAATGGCAATTATGACATTTATGGGAGCCCTTATGTATTTGGGAGCTCCGCTTATGATGGGAATCATGACACCTGTGCCCGAAATCATCGACCTTGGTACCAGCGCACTGCGCATAGAGGCATTTGCAGAACCGCTGTTCGCCGCCTCAATCGTATGCTATGGAGTGTTCGTTGGCGCCGGCGACACCCTTGTGCCCAGTTGCATGAATTTAGGCAGTATCTGGGTGTTCCGCATCTCCCTTTCTGTCATTTTGTCACCCGCCATGGGGCTCAACGGGGTCTGGCTCGCAATGTGCATAGAATTATGCCTGAGGGGCATTTTGTTCCTGTTGAGGTTACGCTCCGGCAGGTGGCTTCATCTACGAAAAGAAAACTAAATAAATATGAGAATTATACGTAACCAACATTTTGAAGGAGAGCGCCCGCTTTACGAAAGCCACGGGCTGAGACTTGAGAACATAACAATCGGTGAGGGAGAATCAGCGATCAAGGAATGCAGCGACATAGAGGCAGACAACTGTCTGTTTGAGGGAAAATACCCATTTTGGCATGTCAACGGGTTCAAAATCAACAACTGTGTTTTTAAGGAGGGTGCACGATCAGCACTGTGGTATTCCGACCACCTGAAGATGAGCGACACTATCATCGACGCGCCGAAGATGTTCCGCGAGATGAGCGACATAGAAATCGAGAATGTGGTCATCAACGACGCCGACGAGACTTTCTGGCGATGTCGCGACATCAACATAAAAAACTTTGAGATCCACGACGGCACCTACCCTTTCATGTTCTGTGAGAACGTGAAAATTGACGGGCTGAAGAGCGACTCCAAATACGTATTCCAATACTGCAAAAACGTTGAGATACGCAATTCGTTTATCGACACAAAGGATGCCTTCTGGGAGGTGGAAAACGTGACAATATACGACTCCGAGCTCCACGGAGAATATCTGGGATGGCACTCGAAGAACTTACGACTCGTGCGATGCCACATCACCGGTGAGCAGGTGCTGTGCTATGCAGATAACCTTATAATTGAAGACTGCACATTCGGAGAAGACTGCGACCGCATGTTTGAATACTCCACCCTCAACGCACATATTAAGGGAAAGGTTACAAACATAAAGAACCCCACGTCTGGATATATCTTTGCCGACGAGATTGGCAGCGTAACACTCGACAAGAATATCAAGCAGCCCGCCGACTGCATAATCGAAACGGCATAAGGACACTACCACACGTCCTTAATTCACAGGATTTTATTTATATCTGATGAATAAGGGAGTAATGGATTTCTGAGATGGCGAAATCCATTACTCCCTTATTCATCAGAGATATTTTCTAACTGAAGGCGATGGTAAGGCCGGCCATCACAATAGACACCATAGACATAAGTTTTATGAGGATATTGAGTGATGGGCCGCTCGTATCCTTGAACGGATCACCCACCGTGTCACCCACGATAGTGGCCTTGTGGCAGTCAGAGCCTTTACCACCAAAGTTTCCTTCCTCCACCATCTTCTTGGCGTTATCCCAGGCACCCCCAGCATTGGCCATAAACACGGCGAGGGTGAATCCCGCAGTAAGTCCTCCCACAAGCAATCCCATAACTCCTGCCACTCCGAGCACACATCCCACAACAATAGGAATGATGATTGCCAACAGCGACGGGAACACCATCTCTCGCTGTGCTGAGCGTGTTGATATCTCAACACAACGTCCATAGTCGGGCGTAGCCTTACCCTCCAATATTCCCTTTATTGTCTGAAACTGCCGTCTCACCTCCTCTACCATCGACTGTGCGGCTCGTCCCACCGCGCCCATGGTCAGTCCGCAGAAGAGGAATGCCGCCATACCTCCGATGAAAGCCCCCACAAGCACCTTCGGGTTCATGAGGTTCACCTGGAAGAAGTCCATAAACTGTCCCATATCTGCTTTAGAGGGGTCGAACGCCTGTCCGAGTGAGTCAACAAACTCGCCACCCGTTTCAACCACACGTTGCATGGCAATCTTAATTTCCTCGACATACGAGGCGAGCAGCGCCAGGGCAGTGAGGGCAGCCGAGCCGATTGCGAACCCCTTGCCAGTTGCTGCGGTCGTATTGCCCAGTGCGTCGAGAGCGTCGGTGCGCTTACGCACCTCTGCCGGCAGCTCGCTCATCTCTGCGTTGCCTCCCGCGTTATCTGCAATTGGTCCGTAGGCGTCGGTTGCAAGAGTTATTCCCAATGTGGAGAGCATTCCCACTGCTGCGATTCCTATTCCGTAAAGTCCTGTTGAGAGGCATTTCGACGACATAGACAGGTCGAAACCGTTGGCACATAGGAAACTGAGCATGATAGCCACGGAAATAGTCACCACGGGAATCATGGTGGAGATCATACCCGTGCCCACTCCTTTTATGATGACTGTTGCCGAACCGGTTTGCGACGACTCGGCTATCTTCTGTGTCGGACGATACGAATGGGAGGTGTAGTATTCTGTTCCCTGACCGATAATCACTCCGGCCAGCAATCCAGTGATAACCGAGAACGACACCCCCACCCAGTTTTGAATATCCAAGAAATAGAGAATGGCAAATGTGGCGAATGCTATCAGCACCGCGCTTATATTAGTGCCCACGGCAAGCGACTTCAGCAGGTTCCTCATAGTTGCCCCCTCTTTCGTCTTCACGAGGAATATGCCCACAAGGGATAGGAATATGCCCACAGCCGCGATAATCATTGGAGCTATGACCGCTTTAATCTGCATCTCAGGCGATAGTGCGAAAGCGGTGGCTCCGAGAGCGGCTGTGCTCAATATGCTTCCACAGTAACTCTCGTAGAGGTCGGCACCCATGCCTGCCACATCACCAACATTGTCGCCCACGTTATCGGCAATGGTTGCCGGGTTGCGTGGATCATCCTCCGGTATGTCCTGCTCCACCTTACCCACCAAATCTGCTCCCACATCGGCAGCCTTGGTGTATATGCCGCCTCCGACACGTGCGAACAAGGCTTGGCATGACGCACCCATACCAAATGTGAGCATCGTGGTCGTTATGATAATCAAGGAGTTGCCACCCTGGTAGAACCAGCTGAGAACCAGGAACCACACAGCGATGTCGAGCAGTCCCAGCCCTACCACTACCAATCCCATCACCGCACCGCTGCGGAAAGCCACACGCAGTCCGCGGTTCAGTCCGGTGCGACAGGCGTTGGCTGTGCGAGCACTTGCATATGTGGCTGTTTTCATTCCGAAAAATCCTGCCAGACCAGAGAACAAGCCGCCGGTCAGGAATGCAAACGGAACCCATGGGTTTTGGACTTTCAGAACATATGCCATAATGGCAAAAATGGCTGCAAGCACCACAAAGACAATACCCACAACCTTGTACTGCTGACGCAGGTAAGCCATTGCGCCACGACGCACATGACCGGCAATCTCAATCATTCGTGGCGTACCCTCTTCTTCTCTCATCATCTGGCGAAAGAAATACCATGCCATACCAAGTGCTACTATCGAAGCAATAGGCACAATCCAAAATACTGTTGGAACCATAGCGATTTAAGAGTTTAATGTGTTATTATAGTATTATTATGTGTTTCACATGAGATTTTGATGCAAAGATAAACCTTTTCTTTGAATCGTCAAAGAAAAACAAAAAATAATGCCATGGCAGGAAAACAGAAAAACAGAAAAACACCCGTTTGTTTTTGGCTGTAATAATTGAAATCACTATATTTGCATAAAAATAATGAGAGTCGATGGCACAATATAGTATTTTTGAACTATAAAACAACAATTCTTATGCAATACGACTTTGAGAAAGGTGCCGTTAGACGCGGCAGCAACTGTGTGAAATGGGACGAGATGGAAGAGGGTGTGCTTCCTCTGTGGGTAGCTGATATGGACTTCGAGGCCGCCCCACCCATTGTGGCCGCCATGCAGAAAAGGCTTGACCATCATGTTTTTGGCTACAACATAGTACCCGATGAGTACTACGATGCTGTCATCAGCTGGTTCCGACGCCGCCATGGTTGGGACATCCAGTGCGATTGGATTCAGTACACCATAGGAGTTGTGCCGGCAATAACTTGCTGCTTGAAAGCCATCACAATGCCAGGTGAGAAAGTGCTGATCACCACCCCCGTCTATAACTGCTTCTTCTCATGCATACGCAATAGCGGTTGTGAGCCCTCTGAATCACCGCTCCAAATCGGCAACGACGGAAAATACCATATTGACTGGGACGATTTTGAGTTGCGGTGCGCGGACAGCAAAACCACAGTTTTTATTCTATGCAACCCCCACAATCCCGGTGGAAGGGTGTGGACGAGGGAAGAGTTGCAGCGGATAGACGAGATATGCGGTAGGCACTCTGTGACCGTCATATCCGACGAGATTCACAATGAATTAGTAATGCCTGGCTACACCTACACCCCCTACTCTACCGTAAGCCATACTGCTCACGCCGTTGCTTGCGTATCAGCCTCCAAGTCTTTCAATATCGCCGGTCTGCAAATGGCGGACATCGTATGCCGCGACAAAGAATTGTCGAGGAGGATAGACCGCGTTATAAATATTCATGAGGTGTGCGACGTGAATCCGTTCGGCATAGTTGCCGCCATAGCCGCATACAACGAGTGTGGCGACTGGATTGACCAACTCAACGAGCACACATTCGCCAACTACAACCTTGTCCAACGGCGCATTGAAGAGGAAGGACACGGGCTGATGGTCTCCATGCCGTTAGAAGGGACCTACCTCTCATGGGTGGACTGCCGGAAACTCTGTGAGAGACTTGCAGTTGACGGCGACCAGCTTCACAAGGCGCTTGCGACCGAAGCAAAAGTCTTTTTCAGCCCCGGATCAATTTACGGCAAGGCAGGAGAAGGATTCCTGCGTTTTAACCTCGCCTGTCCGTCATCAACTCTCAACGAGGGTCTCGACCGGCTGTTTGGATATCTCAGAGAGAAAGAAATTTAAAAGGGAGGCTTATGCCTCCCCTTTTGTATTCAGCTCGAATGGTGCGATTGTGCTCCCAGGCCGTGGTTGCTGCGCCTGACGCAGTTTGATCTCGCCAAACTGCTTTTCATACTTACGTATATTGTCGTTCAGTGCCATAAGCAGTCGTTTGGCATGTTCTGGAGCCATCACGATGCGTGAGCCTACGCTTGCCTTTGGCATTCCCGGCATCATATTGATAAAATCGAATATAACTTCTGATGACGAATGGGTTATTGCGACCAAGTTTGAATACACGCCCTGAGCAATCTCAGGTTTGATTTCAATCTGCAATTGTTGATTGTTCTGATTATTGTCCATGTCTTAATGATTTTTGATATTTTTTTGAATTTTTATGCAAAGTTATATTTTTTTACTAAATTTGCAAAATTATAGGCTCAAAACATAAATTAAGAACATAAGAAAACAAAACAAAAGTAATTATGAGACATCTTTTATCAACAATCATGCTTGCATGTCTTGCCATAGGAGCAAACGCACAAGAATCGTTCTATCCCGAAGGAGACGCGGCCATGCAGGAGTTTTTCAGAAATAACATTGTTTATCCTAAGGTAGCACTTGAAAACAGTGTACACGGAGTGGTATATGTAAGGATGACAATAGACAAAAAAGGCAAAGGCCGGGACATCAAGGTGACGAGTAAATCCAAATATCCCCAGTTAGACCGCGAGGCAGAGCGGGTGGTTGGTCTGGTGAAGTCATGGGTTCCTCAGAAAGACTCAAAGCAAGTGGTTATCCCGGTGGAGTTTCACCTGCCGTCAGGCCACTTAAACTCAGCATCGACAGAGGGAAACTCGTTTGAATATCCTGAAGGAGAGGAAGCGTGGGCAGAATTCGTCAGCAAGAACTTCAGATACCCCAAGTCTCTGGGTAATGAAAGAGTCAGCGGTACCCTCTATGTGGACTTCATGATCTCCGCAAAGGGCAAAGGAAGCAACTACTCCATCTCCACCCCATCGGGATATCCTGAGATTGACGCTGAGGCCGTGAGGGTAGTCTCCCGCGTGAAGAGATGGAATCCTGCCATTTCAAACGGACGCCCCTACAAGACTCTCCACTCCATACGTGTAGATTTCAAGGCACCAGAGACAGCAAACGGACAGACAATAATAGAGGAGAGACATGTCCAGACAAACCCTTCGTACCCTGGAGGTGACCAGGCTATGGTGAATTTCATAAACAAAAACATGAAATATCCGAAATACGAGCTCAGTAAGAAGATTGAGGGCTATGTGGAGGTTGAGTTCATAGTAATGGAAGACGGCTCGCTCTCCGACCTTAAAGTAGTGAGAAGTGTCAGCGAAGGCCTTGACGCCGAGGCACTCCGCATTGTGGGCATGATGCCGAAATGGTCACCAGCCATCGCAACCGACGGTTCAACCGTGACTTGCAGCATGACCATACCTGTCAATTTCCGTCTGCCCCGTTCCACAAAGTGAAAGCCGGCCCGTTAGAGCGGTTCTCCATAACGTCAATGGTACAACAGATTATAACAAACAAAAAAACTTAGAGTATATTAACGGACACAAATATGAGACGAGTAATATTACTGAGAATATGCCTGTTGCTGCTGTCCTTATCATCAGGTCTCTGCATGAATGCTACTGTCACCTACGCATTGAAGGTGGGTGGCAAACCTGTCACCTCAGACAATGCCTCAAATATTAACGGGGGCAACATCACCTCCGGCTACTGCACTTATGACCCATCAAGCAGCACCCTTACATTCTATGATGCGACGATTAATATGCTCTCAAGCAGCAGCCCCGCTGTTGAGAGCGACATGAGAATATTAACAATTGTGTTTGAGGGCTATACAAACAGGATTTTATGCAATGCCAGTCCTGGGTTCAAACTGACGGGCACTGACAGCAACATTAATCTCAAGGGAAACAATAAGTCGAAGTTGGCATTCAACATGTCATCATCGACAAGCACCTACTCAGCTATCTCAGTCGCAAGCGGCAATCTCACAATCAATCAAATGGAGATGAGTTTTGACGACCCAAGCAGTAAGAACATCGCTTTTTATGGAAACGGCAATACCAAGGTGGCTATCCAAGAGTCGCAGATCACAATCCTTGCCGGGAATCCCTCTTACGCTCCATTTCATGGTTTTCAGGACATAGCCCTAAGAAGCTGCTATGCCAGCAATGCCACCCCCAAGAACGGATATTTCTACAAGCAGGACAACACTGTGCTCAAAGGAGAGAACCTCTTCATCCTCCCCACTCTCGCCATCGGCCGGTATAAGCTGAACACAGAAGTATCCCGCTACTACACCAGTACCCTCATCCCGGCCATCAGCCAGGGTCGTTTGGGTTATAGCGCCCCTTATAAGACCCTGACATTATACGATGCGATAATCAACAGCGACCAGGGTTACGACGGAATCAGAGCGAATATCGAAGGCCTGGTTATCAAAGTGAGCGGCAAAAGCGGCATAAGCACCAACACCAACAATTATGCCATACGCACCAACCAGTCGATGACCATCGCAGGCGAGAGCGCCAGCGAGTCATCATTGGGTGTGTTGGCAAATAAAGGCATCTTCATGCTGGGCAAATCCCTCTCCGTGGAAAACGCCACCTTGGCCGTGGTTTCCGGAGAAGACCCTATAAGGGGATACTGGGGGAGCAGCACGCTCAACATAACAAACAGCATGGTGAGCGCCTACACCAACGAGGGGAACAAAGCCATTTACGACTTTAAGGAATGCCAGATGACCGACTGTTACGTGACCGAGCCGGAGGGTGCTTATTTCAGCTCTTCCTCCAAGGCATTCGTCACATCCAGCGGAGGGACACTGAATTCTATCACCATCAACACCCCCACGGAGTTTTATCCGGTGTACATACTCGGTCAGCAGCTGAACAACCTCAACAAAGACAATTTCACCTGCGACGGTTGCAGCGGCACCGTGAAGTATGACCCCGACACACGCACGCTCAGCTTAAGCGACGCGGTTATCAACAGCTCCACATCCTACGGCATTTACTTTAAAGATGCTGATGATTATCAGATTGAGACCGAAGGTTACAACCAAATCTCCGCTTTGACCTTTGCCGTTCAGTCAACCGGCAACATCACTTTCAAGGGAACCGGCTCACTCAAGGCATCATCCACCAGTTATGCCGGCATGCTGACCTTTGGAGACATCACGCTGGAAGCCAATGCGAAACTGACTTTCGAGGGAAAGACAGCCGGAATCAGTATACCTGACAACAAGAACCTTTATGTGAACTATGTCGGCAGCAGCACGGACTACTACCTCAAGGGAGGCAATCTCACATACTTCGGCGGACCAATTGTGTTCCAGAACATGGACTTTTGCTCACATCCCGACTACGGCACCCCCGGCTGTTACTATGACTCGAAGAGCCATTTGATATGCCAGAACGGAGGAACAGTAGTGAAAGACTACACCCCCATCAACTTCTATCATGTCAGTGTAAAATATGGAGTCCTCGTAGGCGGAACCGCAGTAACCAACGCCAACCGTCAAGGCGTGGGAAGCCCGTTCATCACACAAGGCGGCGGCACGGCAGTTAGTTTCAACTCTACAAGCAACACACTTACACTCGACGGAGCCGTAATCAACATGGACGAGACCTCTCGTTACAGTTACAGCCTGATTGAGAGCGACAGAAACAAACTCACCATAGAGGTGAAGTCAGACAGCAGGCTTGAGTGTCTGTCAACCAGCTCTGCCAAGGAGAATTTCCTGCTCAACGCACCAACTACAATCACAGGTCCCGGCAAGCTCACAATTTCCACCGGCGACGTGCGTTCGTCAATATCTCCCTACGACAATCTCACGATAAAAGACGCAAAAATTGAGACCTCTGGCGGAATCTTCTGTAGCGGCAGCGAAAAAACACTCACTGTCAGCAACTCTTACGTGAAAGTGAACAATGGAGGCATCGGCGGCTTCAGCACTTTAAATCTGACCGACGGCACAAAAATCACAGAGCCTGCAGGCGGATATTACAATGGCTGGTATGTTATTAACGCGTCAGATAAAATCGCACAGACCGTGATACTCTCTGACGGAAAAACATTGACAGGAGATGTCAACGGCGACGGGTATGTGAACATCTCCGATGTCGTGGCGGTGATCAACACCATTGCGGGTGACACAAAATACAAATCAACCGCCGACGTTGACGGCGACAGCAAAATCAACATCACCGACGTTGTCAAAATCATAAACATCATCGCCGGCAATTAACAGCATCTCAAGATGCAATATCCAATAGCAAAACCGGGCCGAGATTCACATCTTCGCCCGGTTTCGCCTTAAAGTAAATTAATACTCAAATAACTCGAATCGAGTTTTCTATAAGAAGGTTATTAAGGTTCACCATAATACGCCGACGTTGTTACGCTCGGTATCGTCATTACGTTCCTTTCCAGTAACAGATCCCGGCTCGCCTGGCCCAATCACGTCCTGGCTGCCCTCATTAAGGCAAAGGCGACCGAATGAAACCGATGAAACAAACAATGCTGGTGCTTGATAATTTTTCTTTTCCATTTTTTTCTTTTTTGATAATTGCTTTTATTTATTTGACAAGAGCTTTCTTTCCGTTGATTATATTCAATCCTTTGGTCGGTGCGCTAATGCGCTGACCGCTGAAGTTGTAAATAGTCTTTGAATTGCTGCTCTCGTTATTGTCTTTAATTTCCTCAATGTAGGTTGCCTCGCCGGGTGTCTCTCCGTCTCCAAACACGATTCTCAATTTGCTGCCCGCAGGAATCAATGAGGTTGGAATCTGAAGATAAGCATGTCCTGCAGGAATTGTAAGGCTTGACACACCGTATTTGTTGAGATACGCCTCCACACTGCTCAGGCTGCCGTTGGTAAGATAATAGTTGGTATAAGTCCCGGTAGTTGCCTCCAAGTCTGTGTCGGTTGTTGCCGCGGTAAACAGGTTAGCTACATATACATTTGAATTTGCCGTAACTACTGGTAGTTGGACTTTCTGACCGGCTGTGCCTTTAACGATTATGCCAGTTCTGGCAGGTACTATGGTCTTTATGTTTGTTACCGTTAACTCAGTGGTGGCTGCATCAAAGAAACTGCCTACATATGCCTTTATATCACAGTTTGAGAAGTTTAGTGCATAATATCTGCTGCTGAATGTACCATAGTTTGTCCCGGAAGGATTATATGACGGTATTGTTATTGTTACATATCCTGTATCATAGCTTAATTTAAAATTATTGTCGTCGATTAAATCAGACCAAGCGTCACTTTGATCATCATCCACATATATTTCGGGCCAATTACAATCGTCTGAAAGCTGTTTTAAAATAAACAATCCTATAGTTTCTTCTTCCAACAATTCATAGAGGTCGGTTATATAAATTTTTGACAGGTTGGAACAGTCACTAAACATACCATCGCAATAGTCTTCCCAATCGGAATTTTCTTCTTCTGTATCAATAGAGGAAGTGCTCAAAGAAATTTTTAAGGTCTCAAGATTTGTACAACCCATAAACATGCATGACGTGTCTGTGCATTTACTTGTGTCAAATCCGCTTATATCCAAGTATGTAAGAGAAGAGCAATTTTCAAAAGTGCAGCATAAACTGGTAACGTTGGATGTGTCGAATCCGTCAAGATTAAGCGCAGTAAGGCTTGAACATCCATCAAACATAAAGCGCATATCAGTTACGTTAGACGTGTCAAAATTGCTAAGGTCTAATTCGGTGAGACTTGAACAATCGCTAAACATATGGCTCATATCCGTTACCTTAGACGTGTCAAAATTGCTGAGGTCTAATTCAGTGAGACTTGAACAATTGCTAAACATAGAGCTCATATTCGTTACATTAGACGTATTAAAATTGCTCAGATTCAGTTCGGTGCTACCTATGCCAAACATATTATACATACTTGTGGCTTCAGATGTGTCCAGATTTTCCAATCCTTCTATTTGCGTGACATTAGGGAGACCCGCAAACCAAGAGGAACAATTTTTTGGTTTGACGCTTGTAAATGATGGATCAATAACAATTTTTGTCACGTTGTCACTCATTTTGCTGGTGCCGGATTTGTAATTAAACCATTTTGGAGACGTTGTTGAGTTTACGACTTCTTCTCCGCTCCAACATTGTCCTACAGAATGTCCTTTATACGAGGGTGTAGCTAAATCTTCAGGTTCTTCAATGCTGAAATACAATGTGTTGTTGTCTGTACACCAAATAACGTATGGTGTGGGGATTGCAAAACTCTTTGCTGACAGCAGCATTACAAAGAGTGCAATAATCGTGTAGAATTTAGTTCTCATAATTCTAATTGTTTAGGTGCCTATGAGTCCCAAATTCGGCGTGAGAAAATATGTTTTTATGGAAATAAGAATGGCATGGGACTTCTTTGTCCGTTGCCAATCCCCAAGCTCAGGCCTTACCAAGTGCCCCATCAGAAGGACAGCAACAAGAAAAGCCCATGCCACAAGGTTATATATACACCTATAGCTATAAACACCATCTGACAATACATGTAAAGAATCACACCAATACAGGTAAGTAAAGATGATAGTCATACAGCATAGGCTGGATATAAACAACCTGTGCACGGACGCTCTGTTGCATTATCGCTGTCTGATGATTCAAGTTTGGTAAGTTTGAGCTTACAGACCGATAACGTTCAAAACGCCGTTCTTAAAACCGGACCTTACAAACGGCTTTCTCCGGCTTCTTTTCCAAAATGTTTTGGGGCACAACACCGATTGAAACAAGCTTCCATGCCTGATTTTCATGCGATAGAGGACGTTGATTTCTCGTCGGCATTATTCTCCGAGTGCAAAGTTATGGATTTTTTACAAACTGACAAAATAAAAACGAATAAATCTTTTTTGAGGATTATGTCTTATGCATATCCAGCATCTAAATTTTGTCAACAAAAGATGAAAAATACACGTTTCGCATGTTATTTTTTATGTTTTTTTCTCGCAGAACCGACGAACGAAG
>JAZUMZ010000205.1:0-13457 GCA_045603885.1 Bacteroidaceae bacterium
CGGTAGGTGATGGCTGTGATGGTGCGTGGATAATCAGAGCCCCACATCAGCTTGTCCCAGCCCACCAATGCAGCGGCCTCTCGGATGGCGCGCACAGCAGAGGGGTAGGGGTAGAACTCTTGATTATAGAGCCAGGTGATACCGCCAGACTCTATCATGACGTTCTCGTGGCGGGCGAGCAAAATCTGTCGCCGCCAGGAGTCGTTGTCCCAACAGGGAACCTGTGGCGGGGCTGCCATGCCAAGATGGCCAATGGCAATCTTCAGCCGGGGACATTCCTCAATTACCTCCCGCAGCTGTGCTACCTGCTCGTCGCCGTCGGCCAACGTTATGGACAAAATCCAACCTTTGGCTTCCATAAGATGAAACATCCTCATCATCTCCGGGCTGGTGAGACTTCTGCCTAACAGGCGGTGGCCGGGAATGGCCATGCCCCTGAAGCCGTCGGTCTCCATCAAGTGATGTGCCAGATCATAAAAGCCGTCGTGCAAGTAGTCGGCCATGGCGAAGCAGAAAAAACGGTCGGGATATTGCCGCTTCACTGTTTTCAGATAGTCATTCTGAATGCCGTCTATGAACTCCTGAACCACGACCGCTGCTCCAACCTGGGCATAGTCCATGTTGGAGAGAAACACCTCGGCGGTATTTCGTCCGTCAGTCATAAAGGGGGGCAACATCTGCACTTCCTCGCCGAGAAACATCGACCGGCCATTGAGGGTAGTGCGGATTGCCAGCCCGTTCCAGGATGTGTCTTGCCGAAGCCACAAATGGCTGTGTGCATCAATGATAATCATGGGCTGTTAGGTTAATGAGCCTTATTGGGCTCATGGGCCTTATAGGTCTCATGGGTCATATGAGGCTCATGGGTTTAATTTATGAGTTCTTCCATCTTACAAACATCTGGTCGCCGATGATTTGCTGGACATGCTCTGCCAGCTGTGTGTCAATAGGCTCGTTTACGTAGCTTATGTTTTTCAGCACATTCTCCGGGTTGGCGCTGCTGAAGAGAGTTGTGGCAATGCGTGGGTTGAGGTTTGTGGAGAACTGAATTGCAAGTTTCTCGATGGGGTAGCCCTGAGCTGAGCAATAATCGGCAGCACGGCGGCATGCGTCTTTCAACTCAGCGGGAGCTGGATGCCAGTCAGGGGTTCCACGGCTTGAAAGCAGGCCCATAGACAGGGGAGAGGCGTTGATTACACCTACGCCATGTTGCTCAAAGAAGTCCAGATAGTCGGTAAGAAGCGTGTCGTTCAACGAGTAGTGGCAGAAGTTCAGGACACTCTCAACCGTTCCGTCATCGACATGCTCTATTACCCATTGCAGGTTCTCTGGCTGCAAGTCGGTGATTCCCACATGCCCAACCACTCCTTTGTCTCTTAGTGCAGTCAAGGCGGGCAGAGTCTCGTCGCACACCTTCTGAAGTCCGCCGGGCAAAGCGGCCTGAAACTCAATGTCGTGTACGTTGATAAGGTCTATGTAGTCCACTCCCAGTCGCTCCATGCTTTCGTAAACGCTCTGGGTGGCGCGTTCGGCTGAATAATCCCATGTGTTCACGCCGTCTTTTCCATAGCGCCCCACCTTAGTCGAGAGATAATACTTGTCGCGTGGTATCTCGCGCAATGCTTTGCCCAACACGGTCTCTGCCTTCAGATGCCCATAATAGGGCGACACATCGATAAAGTTGATTCCGTTGTCGATAGCTGTATGTACCGCACGGATTCCTTCGTCTTCTCGTATGCTGCGGAACACACCGCCAAGTGAGGAGGCACCGAATCCAAGATTCGACACCTTCATCCCTGTCTTTCCAATTTCGTTGTAAATCATAACACTGGTTTTAAAAAATGCTGGTTTTGATGATGCAAAATTATAAAATAAAATCGGAAAGAATTAGGAAAATATCGCTTTATTATAGTACTTTATCGCTTTTTGTGTTTTTGTACACATCATGTCTCAACAATAAATAAATCCGCAATGCCTGTGTGCCAGCACTGCGGATAAATATTTATGTCATTCGGTTCTTAGTGGACATATTGATTAGTTGTCAAAATTGTCCCAAAGGCCGTTGCGGCTGCGAGAAAGAACTTCCTCGTTCTGTTCTGCCGGGTCTTGCTTTAGATTAACGCTGACATTTGAGCCTTCGAGTATGCTTACGGTTTGTTTTATCTCAACAATCGTTATGAATGGGGTTATGTATTTTTTTGCCATTGTGGTTTGTTTTTAAGTTGTTACCTGCTGTATATTTTCTTGGTTGTGCCATTGCTCATCCGCACGATGTTCAGACCTCGGGTTATGCTTTTCTGATGCGTTCCATTTATGGAGTAGATGTTTTCGTATGTCAGATTTTCTTGGTTGTTCAAATATAAATCGTCACCAACACCGGTGGTTTCTCCGAAATTGAATGTCAGCCGTCGTGCCGAGTTGCCGGGAATACTGAGATAGGCGCGGAAAGGTTTGATGGTAGGCTCACTCCCGCTCTCCACAAGATAAAACCCGATTCCATCGGAGAGATTTTGCAGTACGTATGAGCCGGCGGGAGCCTTCATCGTGGTATATACACCGGTAAGCAGGCCCTCAACGGGTGTGTCGGAATATGCTGCGGTACTGCTCTTGGAAGTGAGTGACAGAGTGCCTTGCCCTTTTAGCAGTACCGGTTTGTTGGCCTCAATGGTGAGAACCTTGTTCCCTGTTACGGCGTCACTGGAATTCACATAGGTGAGGACGTATGCCTCTATGTTTCCTTCTATGTCAGCATCGAAAGGAACAACCAATGTGCTGTAGCCCGCAGTGCCGACAGTAGCGGTATAGCTCAGAGGTATATCTTCTGCAGCAGCTGACTGCACAAGGGATTGTATGTTATCTTTGACGGCGGTCAGACTGAGACCGGCAGTAATGTCGTTTATTGGTTCCAATACCCAGTTGTTACCTCTGTCGAGAGGCTTGTTGGCGTAGATGTTCACCAGCTCTACGTTGTTCTTGTTCTGAGGGTTGGCATATTGAGAGGGTTCGCCTAAAAGAAAGGTTGCATTGGTGGTGGGTATATTGTCCATATTGTCTATGTTCAGTGTCACCAGTACTTCTGCGGGCGTGGTTTTCGACAGAGTCCAATTGCCGGCGGCAGGGGTAACAAAGTAGCCCTCCTTATTATATATATAGTAATAGCCTTTATGTCCGCTGACTGGCAGCAAGGAGAATTCTCCCTTGTCGGCCTCAGTGTTGGTGGTAAGCAAATATCCTTCAGCAGAAGGCTCTTTGGCCAGATAACGGTAACGGTTGGGATTCTGGTGTACTATGCGATAGACCGCCTGTGGACTGATGCCAAAGGTGTTGGTGTTCTCTCCAATCGCTTCGATGAGCCATAACGAGCCGGAGCCATAGTTCCGTATGTCGCCGTCGTTGTTGTCGTTTGCATAGGCGTTGGCAATGCCACCCGCTGTACTGCTGATGGTGAATTGGTCGTTGTTTTCGCTTATGACCACTTTGCCTGGTGCATAGTCCGCTACAGTCCATGTGGTACCGTTAGTAGAGTCAGAAGATGGTACAACATACTTATGGCTCACGGTGTCGTAAAGGTAGAACTGTCCATCAACATTTGCCACATTGCGGATAATGAACCGTGCGGCCTCGCCTGCGTTGGCGGTACGGTGCAGTGTGACATCGCCCGTGGTATTGTATTTTGGCGAACGCCAGTAGATTTTCGTGTAGTTCTTGTGGTCAGACCATTGTATCCGATATAGTTTCGACTCGTCGAACGTAAGTGGTTCTGGCTGTTCCTCCACGATGTCGCCCTCCTGCGTGCCGAAGTATTTCAGTGTGACGTTGTCCCATGCCACCCAGTTGGCCTGTGTCGAAGCAGGAATGTCGATACCGATAGTCAGCGGTCCAGCCTCGGTCATATTGATTTCTACCATAAACTCAGTCGGGGTATTGTTAGCAGTTTTGCAGGCAGTAGTCTGGTTATTTGCAAAGAGCGTCACACCCGTGGTGGCATCGGCATTGTTCTGTCGACAGGCGATGATCTGTGCACGCAGACGATAGCGGCCTGCCGGCATTTCTGTTAGTGTCTGCCGTGCATAGTTGTCAACGCCCAGTGCTCCGTTTTGATTCACCCATGTCTCCATGATCTTTCCTTCGAAACCATTGTATTTTGTGCCATTGTTAGTAATCTGCCAGCCGACGGCATCACCATCGTCTTTGTTGAGCCGCACATTCCAGGCGCCAAAGGCATCCATAGTGGCATTGGGAATGGTGATTTCAAGTCCGTTGGTGGGCGAGGCATTGGCATACTTGAAGGTGTTCAAGGCTGCTTGAAGTGCCGTTTGCTGTTCGGTAATGACTGCCACGCTATAAGTGGTCACCACGGCTTTGGCAGCATCAATGGCTGTTTTCAATGCATCCTTGCCGTTAGTCAGTTCGCTGTCGTCGTAGTATTCGCCGGCCTCGTCGATGACGGTCTGAAGGGCTGTCTGTGCAGCGTTTATTGTAGTCAATGGGATGTTTTCCGTGTTTAGCAAGGTCTCTCCATCATAAAAACGAACTTGTATCGACTTGTAACCAGCCTGAGCATTGTTGTCCTTTGTAAGAGTGACAGTCTCTGATGCGTATGCGGTAAGTGCCGAGGTTGTGCCATGTGCTAGCAGTGTAGTGCCGTTGGGGGCGTAGATGCGGACGGTGGTGGCAGTAGCTGCCATCTGACCGTAGTTTGTTACGTTGACATCAGTCACCGAGCCATCGGCAGAAAAGGCCGGGGTGAGGGCTGAGAACATAGCGGGTTTATAGTCGATATCCGGCATCTTGGCATAGCCGAAGGCGATAGAGCCGTCGGTTTTCTTCCCGAGCATCTTCGCTGCCCACTCGCCGTTGGTGATACCACTCTCACCTGCGTCGCCGGTAAAGGTTATGATGAGGTCGCTCGTTCCGCTGTTCTCAGAGGAACTGTAAGAGAAACCATTGCCATAATTCACCTTGTCGTGGCCGCCAAATTTCAGCGATGAGAGATTCAGGTCGGTGCGAGGGTTGAATCCGTCCTCACCCTTGACCAACACACGGATGCTTGTGGTCTGTGAGGTGATGGCTTCGCTGCCTTGCACTTCAAGCAGCAGTTGCCTGGTCAGAGGCATGTTGATATTCTTCGACGAGTGGTCGTCTCCAGCAATATCACTCTGCTTAACGCAGTCGATTACAGCGAAGTTCATTCGGATGGCGCGACCATGCTCATCCTGATACACACGTGGACGTTCGTACTTGTGCCATGCTTCCACTGTTCCGTCAGCATGCTTTGCGAAGGGATCCTGCCCGGTGTATGCTTTCCCTGCTTCCATTGTCCAGTGAAGGCCGTCTAATGAGCGGTAGTAGTACGCATAGCGGGCACGCCAGTCGTTGACAATCATGTGGTATTGCAGGTGGTCGCGCCAAATAACGGGATCTTCCAATGAGCCACGGGTGGTAATCTTATTGTTCAGATATATCGATTTGTCGGTTAGCTGGTGCCAAGGATCTGTAAGTCCGTCACGGCTTACCCAGATGCCGCCACCACGGTCTATCATCACAAAAGATCCGTCCTCGCGTTTTGCAAATGAGCAGTTAGAAAGACTGGTCTCACGGTTTTCACCGGCAATAAGCGTTCTGTCGCGTAAATCAAAGGTGTACTCTCCTGTTTCCCATGAGTTGCCAAGCGTTGAGGACTTGTAGTAGCCTAAAGGCTCAATCTTATATATGACATATGTGTCGCCAGTCTTGTATATTTCAGGGTTGTGTCCTGTACCCAGTGTGCTTACGTATGTGTAAGGTCCCCACTCGTTGTCGCTCATGACATGGTAAACCATCGACTTGCTCGACCATTGCATGTGCCCACAGGTGGCTGAAGGCCATCCGGCCACATAGATGTGGTACTTCCCGTCGCTGCCACGCACAATGTTTCCTCCCCAGTAACTGCGGTCGGTGTCCTCAATGCCATTGTCTTTCCAGCGGCCCAGGGTGCCTTCCCATGTGCCTGAATATTGTGTGTTCTCTCCTGCGGAGGTTCCCCAGTCAGAGGAAGTGGCTGCCACGCTGCCCTCCATAGGCAAAAGCAGATCCATAAATTGTCCGCCTGTTACAAGTTCTTGCGCGTTCATTATAATGGAAACAAACAGCGCCGCCAACATTGTTGCTTTTCTTTTCATAAAAAAACTGATTTTTAGTTGTTTTTGATTTTATGGTGCAAAGTTAGTATGACAAAAATAAAATTTTATAACAGAAATGTTGATTTTTATATCAATTTTGTTCGCTAATTGCGTAAAAGGCATTATCTTTGTGCTTATGAAACAACTAATGACCTTGTTTTTGTTTGTGGCGGCTCCAATCACAGGCCTGTGCCGCGACTACAACTTTTCAGCGCAACGCATATCGACGGCTGACGGGCTGCCGACGAATGTGGTCATAAGCATTTGGCAAGACACAGAGGGGTATATCTGCTTCAATACCCGTAATGGACTGTGCATATATGACGGTTATGTACTGCAAACAATGGGTGCTGAGCCTGTTGCCTGTCCAAGAAAAAGTGAAGAGCTTCACACTCACGATGCTAAATGGATACGTGAGGGGCAAGGTCAGTTGGCAAGGATTGGAAAAGACGGAAAGCGGAGGTCATGGCAACTTATTCCATCTGAGATTATCACATATACTCGAAACGACCACTTTCAAGTCTGCGATGTGGACGAGAGAACTGAGGCGGTCAGCACATACGGCAGCGGTTTGTATCTCTATGACAAGCCTACAGGAGAGATGACACAACTGACCAAGGAAAACACAGGCGGACTGTTGGACGATGATTATCTTACGGGGGTGTTTGTCGACAGGACCGGCTGCATCTGGATGGTCGAGGATTATATCGGCGTGAAGTGCCTGCGCATGAACCGCCTTCATTACCGACCACTATGGCTTCATGCCAATGCCGCGATACAGGATGTGAACTATATTCGTTGTATTGCTCCGATGGGCGATGACGAGCTGTTGATATCGAACCAGACGGGAGACGTGTATTCGTATAATACCATTAAAGACAAAATCTTTTATTCGGGAAATAAAGGATATCGTTTATATTCAGCCTTGCGTGACAGCAAAGGAAGAATATGGAAGGGAACGCGAGGCGATGGACTTTGGCTTGAGGGCAAACGCGTGGAAGGGTTACCGTCGCCACATATTTTCAATATTCGCGAGTCTATAGACGGCAGTATATTGGTATCGATGCTGGAGAGTGGTGTGGCACGTATTTCACATAACGGCAACATAAGCCTGATACTGAAGGGCAAAAATGTTCATGACGCTCAGACCGACCGGCTTGGACGCCTATGGGTGGCCGGCGAGGAGGGACTTTATCTGCTGAGCAGACAGTATCAGATAACAGACAGTCTGAGCGGTCACTTCGTCTGTCTGCACATTGACTTCCAAGGTGTTGTCTGGGCTGGCAGCACCGATAAGGGACTTGTAAAAATCGCCTGTCACTCCAAAGGTTTTCAGGCAACTTATTACAACAAAGAGAACGGCCTGGCCAACAACGGTGTATGCTCCATTACTGAAGACAAGACAGGACGGTTGTGGCTCGGAACCGAGGAAGGCTTATCTTGTCTTGATCCTTCAAGCGGTGACATTATTAACCATCAGGTCTCCGAAGGTCCTCTGTCCAATGTGTTCTGTGAGCGGGCTGCTGTCTGTCTCAACAACGGATTGTTGCTCTTCGGGTCACACAACGGATTGATAGAGGTGGCACCAGAACACTCTGTCCTGTCAACGCCGCCAGCTACGGCCATAACAGGACTACTGGTTAACGGAGAGCGATTAAACCCAGACAGCACGTTGAGCTATAGGCAAAACAATCTGACTTTTCTGTTCTCAAACTTTCAGTATGCTCATCAAAGGAGCGTGCTTTACCAATATCGCCTCGACGGGGTGGATAGCGACTGGTGTAAGCCCACAGCCGATCATACCGCCATCTACCGTCGGTTGACGCCGGGACACTATACTTTCCACGTTCGCTCTACGTATGGCAGTGATGTTTGGGGCGAAGAGGCGGTCCTACACATGCATATCAGCCAGCCGTGGTGGAATACTTGGTGGGCATGGATGTTGTATTTCTTAGCGTTGACAATAACACTCTTCCTGACCTTACTTATAGTCCGGCGAATCATGCATCTCCACCGACGTCTCGACGTGGAGCGTCGGGTGTCGGCTTTCAAGCAGGACTTCTATGAGCGAATACAGCGTGAGCTTAGAAACCCGGTGACTGTATTGCAGGGCGCTGCGGAAAATGTTCAGATGAGCGGAACATCCAAGACCACCGTTCAAAGCCTGCGACGTGGCTCTCGCCGTATGCTGAGACTGATGGACATGATTCGGCAGTTTCATCAGTTGGATAATGTGGAGATACAGGTACGCTCCGAAATGGAGGAAATGAATGATGAGGTGGAGAAACGGTTTCGCAAGATAAGCGACATCATCCATGCTGAGGAAAATGAGCTTAAAGAACTGGCGCCTCCGCCCATTAACAGCCAGACTGTCGTCATAGTTGAGGAAGACGAGGATACACTGACGCATCTCACCGACACACTCAGCCCATATTTCAAGATTGTGGGCTGCCGGTACATGGGAGAGGTGCTTGGAGTAATCGAAGAAAATGCCCCGTCGCTTCTGATTATCGATATCACAAACAATCACAAGGCCGGATGTGATCTGACCAAAGCTATCCTTTCCGACCATGCAACTCTGTCCATATTCCATCTGTCGGCATACGATGATACCACCCACCATTTGCGCAGCCTGCGCTCTGGAGCCGTAGATTATATTGTGAAACCGTTCAGCAGCAAGGTGCTTGTTGAGCGTATTGCTATGCGTCAGAAAGAAAAAACAAAAAATGAGTGGTATTACACAAATGAAAAAACAGTATCCGACAAGCAGGAAAGCATCCCCCGCCTGTTGACAGATGTCAAGGACAAGAGGTTTATAGATCAGTTCTATGCACTGCTCAACAATCACATCAGCGACAACAACTTCTCTGTTGAGCAGTTTGCGACACTTATGCACTTGGGACGCACCCAGTTCTATAAACGTGTGAAGTCTCTGACCGGCAAAACACCGGTGCAGCACCTTCATCGAGCACGGATGGATTATTCAGCACGGCTTTTGCGTGAATCCAAAATGACGGTTGAGGAGATTATGGTACGCTCTGGTTTCAGCAGTCCCACACATTTCTACAAGGCTTTCAGGCGGCAGTTCGGATGCTCGCCCCGACAATACAGGATGACACAATCAAATACCTAAGCCTAAAACACATCTGCTATTCAAACCAGCTGTCGCAGTCGAGGTTTTACCCCCTCCTGTTTCTTTTTAGGGTAGTTCTATAAATTAGCTTCAGACGATTTGTAGTTTATTAGCGAGCAGGTTGGTTCTTGCAGCCGCAGAAGCATAGCAAGCTATGGTTCTGCGGCTGGAAGGATAAATCTTGGAGCAGCGAGAACAAAAGAAAGATTACTTTCTATTTGTCGAGTTGTGACAAGATTCAGCGAAGATATAGATGCGTTAAGAAACGTAAAGCGTCGAAGTTAAATAGAGTGCCCAAGAGATGATAAAAACTAATTTATAGAAGTACCCTTTATACATACTTTATTTTGAAGTAGTCAAGAATAGCTTTGTAGTTGTCTTGTGCCGTAATGCAGGTGTCTGTCAGATAGCCGTTTATATGCCCCCACTCGCGGAGCCCCCGATAATAGAACATCTTTAGCTCGCTGGTAATGATAAAAGGAACATGACCATTGATTAGACATTCTTTGAACATCAGAAGCCGTCCCACGCGCCCGTTCCCGTCTTGGAAAGGATGAATAGCCTCGAAACGGGCATGGAAGTCAATAATATCCTCTAAGGATGCTTTCCTAATGCTGTTGTAGCTTTTTAACAGTGCCTTCATTTCGCAATGGACATCTTCTGGACGTGTGGTATTCATCCCTCCCACCTCATTTGGCAGGTATTTGTATTCTCCTACAGCAAACCAGTCTTTGCGGCTATCTGATGTTCCTGTCTTTAGTAACAGGTGCAACTGTTTGATAAGGTTCTCTGTCAGTTTCTCCTCTGCATGGTCAATGATATAGTCGATACAACGGAAGTGATTGACTGTCTCTACCACATCATCTACGTTTACAGCTTCATCTGAAATGCCTATCGTGTTTGTCTCAAAGATATAGCGTGTTTGGTCGTGTGTCAGCCGACTTCCCTCTATATGGTTAGAGTTGTAGGTTAGGTCTATCTGAGTACGATGGTAGATGCCGCCCTTGAGTTTGGTGGCTTTTTGATCTCTTAGAGTATTTAGGAGCGGTGAGACTATGGCTCTTACTGACTTCCGTTTTGGCAAAAAAGCGTCAACAGGGATATTCCATGTCTTACCCGTAAGGAAAGCTCCCTCAATCTTCCCGTTGGCACAATAGTTACGTGCTGTACGCTCAGCAATACCATACTTCTCCGCAAACTGACTTACTGATATATATTCCATATTAAACGTCCATCGGCAAACTTTGATGCTAAATTTGCATACAAAGATACGTCCTTTTGCCGATACCGGCAAGAATTGAGGCAAAAAAAATATTTTTCTCTGTCATATTCCCCGTTCTATAGTCACTATTCAAACCAGCTGTCGCGGTCGAGGTTCCTGTATCCAATGGCTTCCGCCACATGGTTGCGGCGGATGCGGTCGGAACCTTCAAGGTCGGCGATGGTGCGGGAGACCTTCAATATGCGGTCGTAGGCACGGGCGGAAAGATTCAGGCGGGTCATGGCTGTGCGCAGCTGGGTCATGCTCTCATCGTCGAGCACAGCATATTTCTGAAGAAGGGAGGTCGTCATCTGGGCATTGCAATGTATGCCCTTATGACCTTTGAACCGCTCTTCCTGAATCTTGCGGGCTTTCACCACACGCTCGCGTATGGCTGAGCTCGGCTCACCCTTAGGGGCAGTGGCGATATCCTCAAACGGCACGTTGGCAACCTCAACCTGAATATCTATGCGATCCATCAGCGGTCCGGAGATTTTGTTCATGTAGCGTGTTATCTGCGAGGGGGTACACACACAGGCATGGGTGGGGTGATGGTGATAGCCGCAGGGACAGGGGTTCATCGAAGCCACGAGCATGAACGAGCAGGGCAGGGTATAGTTATATTTGGCACGTGACACGGATATCACACGGTCTTCCAGTGGCTGACGCATGGTCTCAAGAGCTGTGCGGGAAAACTCGGGCAGCTCGTCAAGGAAAAGCACGCCGTTGTGTGCGAGGCATATCTCTCCGGGCATGAAGACGTTGCCGCCACCAACGAGGGCAACGTCGGAGATTGTGTGGTGGGGGGCGCGGAACGGTCTTATGCTTATCAGTGCAGAGTCTTTCTTCAACTTCCCGGCCACACTATGAATCTGGGTGGTCTCAAGGCTTTCGCTTAGCGAGAGCGGAGGAAGGATGGAGGGCAGACGCTTGGCCATCATCGACTTACCACAACCTGGACTGCCGACCAGGATAATGTTGTGGCCGCCTGCCGCGGCAACCTCAAAAGCGCGTTTCACGTTTTCCTGACCCTTCACCTCGCTGAAGTCGTATTCGAAATTCAGCTGGTCGTCGTAGAACTCCTCCCTCGTGTTCACGATGGTCGGAGAGGGTGCGGTGACACCGTTGAGTATATGCACCACCTCGGTGAGATGATGAACGCCGTAAATCTCCAGACGGTCAACGACAGCTGCCTCACGGGCGTTCTCTACGGGAACGAACAACCCCTTGTAGCCCAAAGCGCGGGCTTTGATGGAGATGGGCAGCGCTCCTTTTACAGGGAGGATGGTTCCGTCAAGTCCTAACTCTCCCACAAACATATATTGCGAAGTGTCCTCGACATCCAGCTTCTCGGTCGAGATCATAAGGCCTATGGCGATAGGGAGGTCGAATCCCGACCCCTCCTTGCGTATGTCGGCAGGAGCCAGGTTGACAACCGTCTTCCTCGCAGATGTCCCATACCCGTTGACCTTCAAGGCGGTCTGAATACGTTCCTGGCTTTCCTTGACCGCATTGTCGGGCAGACCCACGATAACGAACCTGGGCTCAGGCACCTCCGTGGTATCTACCTCTATGGTAACGGGCGTGGCAGTCAAGCCTTGCATTGTTGCAGAATAGACCTTCGCAAGCATATTTGTGGTGATAGAAGAAATATTATCTGCGTTGTTTTGTCCACCAGCTGGTGTCCTCATCAACATTATACTTGTAGATTCTTGCCAGCCTCACGTCGAATATAAGTGTGGAGTAGGCAGGAATTGAAGATGTGCTTTTGTCGGTGGTGCCATATCCCAGGTTGTAGGGCACATAAATTCTCCAGTGGTCGCCTGTAACCATGTGCATCATGGCGGTGGCAAAGCCAATCACGTTCTGGTTGACACACATCAGCGCTGGCACGTCGGTGGCCTCGTTCATCTCAGAGCCGTTGTAGCTCTTGCCGAAGTTGTATCCTAAGGGATATGTGGTGGTGGGGATGAGGCGTCCTGAGTAATGGACTCGTATGGAGTCGTTGTAGAGAGGACTTTCAGTGCCGCTGCCGGCTTCCAGCTTCTTTACATAGACATAGTATTTGTTGTCTTCGTTGTCTCCGAAATCATCTCCCAGGTTAAATGCCTTATATACTGTCCACGACCCGTCGCGGTTGGCACGGGCCACCTTTGAGATGGAGTCGATGTACTGCTCGTTGCGGGCCTGCCAGTTGTCCCACTCACCCTCCTCCTCGTTTTCTTTACACGAGCAGAAGAATGTTGTTGAGGACACAAGTGCGACCAACAGGTATGACATGTATTTTCCCATGAGTCTTATCGTGAATTTGTTTTGGTTTGTTATTTCAGGTTCTTGAGAAGGCTTGTGATCGTGACGTTGTCCTCGATGATGCCGCGCAGCTCGCTTATCTTCACGCGCTTTTGTTCCATTGTGTCGCGGAAACGGATGGTTACGGTGTCATCCTGGAGGGTGTCGCCATCGACAGTGACGCAATAAGGAGTTCCGATGGCGTCCTGCCTGCGGTAGCGCTTTCCGATGGAGTCTTTCTCTTCGTACTGGCAGTTGAAATGGAATTTCAGCTCGTCAATGATCTCGCGTGCCTTCTCCGGCATTCCGTCTTTCTTCACAAGCGGCAGCACAGCCAGCTTTATAGGTGCGAGTGCGGCGGGCAGGCGAAGCACGGTGCGGGTCTCGCCGTTCTCAAGCTTCTCCTCGCAGTAGCTGTGGCAGATGATACTGAGGAACATGCGGTCAACACCGATAGAGGTCTCGATTACGTAGGGCACATAGCTCTCGTTGGTCTGAGGGTCGAAGTACTTGATGTTCTTGCCAGAGAACTTCTCATGCTGCGAAAGATCAAAATTGGTGCGTGAGTGGATTCCCTCAACCTCCTTGAATCCGAATGGCATACGGAACTCTA
>JAZUMZ010000206.1:0-4599 GCA_045603885.1 Bacteroidaceae bacterium
CAAAGGACCATGACGCCACTAAGAAACATAACGCGTCGAAGTCCAAATGAGCACCCATGAGATAATAAAAACTAATTTATAGAAGTACCCTTAAGACAGACAGATAATGAAAAAGATTCCTATGAAGATATTTTTATTAGCAATAGGCATAATCGTAAATGCTTCGTCGGTGAAGGCTCAGGACGGGGCACCATATATTCATGACCCTTCGACCATTGCAGAGTGTGGGGGTAAATTCTATACGTTTGGCACTGGAGGTGGCGGCCTTATTTCTGATGACGGCTGGACCTGGCATGGAGGTGCGGAGCGTCCTGGAGGAGGTGCTGCGCCTGACGTGATGCGGATTGGCGACCGTTATCTTGTGATTTATGGAGCCACAGGCGGTGGACTCGGCGGCGGACATAACGGCAAGATCCTGACTATGTGGAACAGCACGCTCGACCCTGCGTCTCCCGATTTCCGTTTCACAGAGGCTGTGGAGGTGGTGGCAAGCGACGGCATTGAGGATAACGATGCCATTGACCCGTCGCTGCTTATGGATGCCGACGGAAGGCTTTGGGTGTCTTACGGCACCTATTTCGGGAACATACGACTGATAGAACTGGATCCGAAGACCGGTCTGCGAAAGAAAGGCAACAAGCCGAAAGACATAGCCATTGACTGTGAGGCCACCGCGCTTATATACCGTCAGGGGTGGTATTACCTTCTCGGCACACATGGCACCTGCTGCGACGGCGTGAATTCCACATATAACATTGTTGTGGGACGGTCGAAAAACGTGCGCGGGCCATATGTGGACAACGTAGGGCGCGACATGCTGCACGGCGGTGGAAAGATGGTGCTGGCGGCAGGACGGAGGCTGATGGGACCAGGCCATTTCGGACGTACTGTCATCGACGAAGGAGTGGAGGTGATGTCGTGCCATTATGAGGCCGACCTGGATCGCAGCGGACGCAGTGTCCTCGCCATACACCCGTTGTTGTGGAAGAACGGCTGGCCTCAGGCCGGTGAGCGGTTCCGTGGTGGCGTGTTTGAGATTGAGTCGGAGAGGAGAGGCTATGCGCTGGAGCTGGCCGTGGATTTTGTGCGTATGCAGCAGGAGCGTGAGCGGTTCTGGGACATGGACCTGACCAAGCCGTTGCAGAAACTGGAGAACCAGCGTCTTGAGGATGTTGTGTCCACATGGCCGTCAGGAGATATCTCTTTGAGAATAGGGGACTACATGTGCCGCCCGCACCAGATATGGAACATAGAACCTGTGCCCGAGGCCGGTGGGTATCTGTCGGCTCCTTATTTCAAAATAACCATAGAAGGCACTGACCGTGCTCTGGCAGCCACAGCGGACCGAGAGCTTACCACCCTGCCGCATTTCACAGGAGGGGATGAGCAACTGTGGAGAATCGAGCAACTTACCGACGGCACTTACCGTGTCATGCCGAAACAAATTCCGGGAATGGCAGGCCCCAACACCGGATATGTTCTCTATTCCGCAGGTGACAGCACACCTACGCTGGAGAAATATGACTTCCGCTCAGACAACTGCAAGTGGAATTTTAAAGGGTATTGACAGGTTCACTTAGTTATCGCACGGACAGAAAGTCCATGCACATATCCATACATGTGATCAATCTCCGGTGCGAAATCAGCACTGAATTCCATACTGTATGGTGCTGACTTCCCATTATAGTTTGTGGATGTCCAATATACACCTGAAAAGAAGTCGCTTGGAGGCTCGTTCTCAAAGAAAGCTCCTGCTGCCGGCATAAATATGGATTTCCCGTTAGAGCCGGTGAATCTCATGCCTTCCACTCCGTTAAGTGTTATCCATTTGCGGGAGCATTTTATAAGTTTCTCCATGTGACTCTTACTCGGCATCTGCCAGCTTTTCTTCCACACCACACGCGCCACATCGTAGGTCGATGAGCCTGAAATGTCACTTCCTATGTTATTGACACTGTAATTGCAGTCTTTGATGATGTCATAAAACTCTCCATTGCTGTCTTTGTGGGCATAAGCGTAATTACTGGGGTAATAGGAGCTCTTGGTTTTAGTCTCTCCCCAGGCATAATAGCCCCCTTTCTCCCAAGGTGCCGATGCCCCGATATTGCAACATGCCCACTTCACTCCAAGCCCCAAATCGATGGTATGTGGATGGTTTGAGTCCGGGCACAACCCGGTTGACACAGCCGGGTCACCTGTGCCGCCGCCAGTTCCTTTGGCAATTATGTTAATAATCGCGACAACATCGGAAATGTTGACTTTCCCGTTGCCATCAACATCACACTGGCTGCTGTTTGATGATTTGGCAATCGCATTTATCACGTACACAACATCGGTGATATTAACATGCCCGTCTTTGGTTACGTCACCTTTCGTCTGTGCGGACAGCGAAACGGTGAAGAGCATGGAAAGGAAAAAACAGTAAAATCTTAACTTCATCATATAATTGAAATATAGGGGTAATTTACATATTAATCACCCATTCTTCTGGGACACGGGTGTCAGCGTTGAATTTCACTCCCACCTTGACTACTTTCCGATTGTCAGTCTGATAGGGTATGGAATATCCCTTGGTGTCTATCTGTTCGAGCGCTTGCCGGGCAGTGCCCTCTCTCTTCAGCTCAAACACGTATATGGTGTCGGGCATCCACACCACCATGTCTGCCCTTCCGCTTGCACACCTCACCTGAGTGCGGACATACAGGTTCAGCATTGAGAAAATCAGATACATGGTGTATTCATAAAACCCTTCGGCATTGGCTGACTCTGCCAGTTTCTTCTTGAATCCGTCAACGTAGGGAATACCTGCCATGTAAGCCTTCATCTCGCTCATAGCCAGCTCTATGTCGCCCTTCTTCAGAGCACGCCAGAACTTGAGGGCAAAGCCCATCTGAACGTCAGAGTCTTTTAGACCTACATAGGTGGGCAGCAGCCCTTTCACATATCCTAAGCGCACCTCTGTGTTAGGAAAAGAAAGTGTATAGTATTCTCCCTCCGAATCGTAATCCTTAATAGTCAGATAGCCGCTTTGATAAAGAAGCGGAAGAGCATCTACCATGTTTTCAGTGGGTTGGTCGAACGCTGATGCCGGCACCTCAATATTCTCCATAGATGTGATGTCTGTGTTGAAGTGTTGCATCTGGCGGATGAGGAATGTCGGTGTGCCGCTCTCAAACCAGTAGTTGACCAACTCGCGTTGTTGGAATGCTTTCAAGAGGCTGAAAGGATTATACAACTCTTCTGAGTTTTTGGTGAAGTGGTAGCCGTCGTAACGTTGCTTCAGCTTTTGGTGCATTTCTTCTGGTGTTACAGACTTGATGGCAGCCAGACGCTCAATATCCGGCTGCAGGGTGGTGGTGAGCTCCGTTTCTGTGATTCCACAAATGCTGGCGAACATGGTGTCTATCGTGACATTTGTCAGGTTATTGATGGTTGAGAAAATACTCAGCTGCGAGAATTTTGTGATGCCGGTAATGAAGCAGAACTTAATCTTAGCCTCGTTGGCTTTCAGAGGCTGGTATAACTCCTGCAGTGCCAAGCGGAACTCGTCGAGCAGATCCTCGCGGTGAAGTACGTCGAGCAACGGGGCGTCGTACTCGTCGATTATGACCACCACCTGCTTGCCTGTCTGCCCGTAAGCACGGTTAATCAAGCCTTCAAGAAGACTGCCTGGTGTCTTCTCATCGTCATCACGCCCGTAAATATTCACATGTTCTTTTAATATCAGTAGCAGCCGGTCTCGCAGCTCTTCAACCGATTGTTGGTATTTTGCGGTGCTCAGGTCGATGCGTATTACTGGATATTGCTCCCATTCCTTTTCGAGCGACATTATTTTCAGTCCCTCGAAAAGTTCCTTCTCGCCTCGGAAATAGGACTCCAATGTAGATGTGAGCAACGACTTGCCGAACCTGCGTGGACAGCTCAAGAAGATAAACTTGGCATAATGTGCTAATTGCCACACCAAGTCTGTCTTATCTACATAAACATATTTCTCACGGATTATCTCCGAGAATGTCTGTATTCCTATCGGATAACGTCTTTCAGTCATAGTGAAATCATATTTTTGGCAAAAATAAGAAATTTTTTTTAAATGTCATTATTCCTGTGATGTTTTTACTGACAGCGCCCTTACATTTCTTTTAGAACAAAAAGATGAAAAAACGAATGATCCCGGGCTTCGCCCTATGACGTGGCTGCCGACATGTCCTTACAAAAACAAGTTTTTGACAGCCATGCCGCCATCCACGCCAGCACTTCGTGCCGACCATCCTTAACAAAAACCTCCACTTCGTTCCGTACAAAAACCATTCCGCTTCGCTTCATTTAACAAAAAGATGCAACGTCAACATGTTGATGACTTGGCGAAAAAGAGACGTACAATGTCTGACCCGCATGGTTTTTGTTAAGCGTCAGCGGTTTTTGGAGGGTGAAACCCGAACTTTTTGTTAAGTGGTTGGAGACGCTGTCAAATCTTGATTTGACTGATATAATGTACTGTGTGAAATACGGGAGCTTGCTCCCAGGGTTTCACACAGAACATTATATCATCAGCGAAGCGTACGTCTCCACCCACGTTTTTTTATCTTGTTTTTAACATTA
>JAZUMZ010000207.1:0-1608 GCA_045603885.1 Bacteroidaceae bacterium
GCTTTGGCGACTCTTACGCAGGTAGACATACCGTAAGGGAAGCCGGTGGCATAAAGGGAGAATTCCCCGCCCTTCTGGGTGAAATTCAGCTCCTCGCCGTTATCCATCCAGTGGATCTCCTCTATCTCCTCAGGGACACCGTGGAAGACGAAGTCGTTGTCGCAGTCGGAGTCAACGGTAACATTGGCGTCGCCCTGCTTGCCGAGATCATGGACGAAGAAATAGAGATATTCACCGGTCTTAAGAACGAAGTTCTTGGCGTTGCCGCAGGTAGCAGGATGAGGCTTGCCGAGGTAGATAGCCTCGCCGTAAATATTCATCCAACGTCCGACGATAGCCATGAGTTCCTTCTGGAATGGGTCCACACCGCCCTGAGCGGTTGGGCCGATGTTCAGCAGGAGGTTTGCGCCTACGCGGCGGCAGGAGCAGAGAGTCTCGATAAGCTCTGCAGGAGATTTATAGTTAAAGTCGTTGTTGCCGATGCCCCAATGGTCGTTGAGGGTGTAGCACATTTCGGCCGCCAGGTACTTTGGCGCGCCCTCTCTGTCCATAGGAGTAGGTCTGCCCTGCTCGAAGGTGACGGAGTCGATCTCCGGGTTGCCCACGGCGCCTCTTGCGCTGAGGCCTGTATTATTGACGATGATGGCATCGGGCTGGTACTTTCTGATGGTGGCGTAAAGCTCGGACTCCTTCCAATCGGCATTTGGCTTGTTCCAGTTGCCGTCGAACCAGAGGCCGCCGATCTTGCCGTAATTGCGGCAGAGGACCTCAACGCTCTTGCGCAGGTACTCAAGATAGCTGTCGAAATCCTGATCATACAGCGGGTGATGCCAGTCGAGGGTGGTGTGATAGAAGAATGGGATGATCCCGTGCTTGTTGCAGGCATCCACAAACTCACGGATGAGATCGCGCTTTGCGGCGGAGTGAGGAGCGTCGAAATCGCTGAGTCCCTTTGTGTCATAGAGGGAGAAGCCCTCGTGATGACGGGTGGTGAGGGTGATGTACTTGCAGCCGGCATTCTTGGCTGTGAGAACCATAGCCTCGGCGTTGAAATCCTCGGCGGTGAAGGTATCGGCCAGCTTTACGTACTCATTCATATCTCTATTGTGGAGGTAGTAGGTCCACTCGCCCATGCCAAGCTGGGAGTAAAGTCCCCAATGGACGAACATACCAAAGCCTAAATTTTCAAAATCCGCAACTCTTTTTTCAGGTACCGGAATCATAATTTTTCTCCTTTATGTGCTTTCTTTGCTCATGTTATACTCGATTTAAGATGGAAAGTCAATGGTGAAAGCAGCTGGTTTCTGATTTTCAAATCAGAAATAAATTCAGATGCCCTTGACCATGAAGAGTTCCATGGGCTGTTCGTAGCCTGGAACAACCACGACAAATCCGCCACAGTCCTTATAACCCAATTTTCTGTAGAAGTGCTGAGCATCTTCGTCGACCTGGGTGGATGTCAAAACCATGCCATATCCTCGGGATTTCATGTCGGCCTCCCAATGCTCCATGAGCATTCTGCCGTAACCTTTTTTGTGATGGTCCCAGTCGACAAAAAGCAGTGTGCAGAAGGGTGTGTTGTCCCAGAAGAGATTGTATCTCAGCAGG
>JAZUMZ010000208.1:0-5206 GCA_045603885.1 Bacteroidaceae bacterium
AGGTACGATTGTGATATGATAAGAAAAAAGCGGCTTCGCAGCCGCTTTTTTATTCGTGAAAACCATTAATCACTTAATGGGTTTCCCTTGTGACGTAGGTTTCCGCCCTCCCTTCCGGGATAGTAGAGCCTCATAAGAGGCATCTACTTTCTTCAACGTCAGTGTTAATCCTAAACAATCTCAAATACCTAAATCTAAAACTAACACTATTGAAACCTAAAAAAACCAAACTTTTATTAACCTTAACAAACTAAAACTATTGAAAAAATACGAAATTTAGAAAATATTCGACATTCACATGCCCTTCAATCTATACCTTAAAACTAACACTTCTTATTTCTGATGCAAAGTTACGACGGTTTTGCCATTTCTCACTTGCTACAAAAAGAAAAAATGTATTTTTAGGCGATTTTATTGATATATATCAACAATTGTGTGGGCACACAGACAAAATATTACTTCACATTAAGCCGGTTTCCTGCCGAATGTCCGGAATATGACGGTGAATACGCACACTGCACGGTGGCAATTCCGTTGGAGTAAGAACCGGCAGATGTGACATACAGCTCAAGGTCTATGGTCGCTGTACCTTTGTAGAAGCAGTCGAAGAAGAAATCAGCAGACGCATCGTGGATTGAGAGATAGCCTCCCCGCCCCCCAAGCATCTGATAACCAGAGCGTGACTTGACCGGCTCCAGGCAAGCCGCATGTTGCGAGCGCACCTGAACGAAGTCCATATCACGGTCGGCGGAGATGACATGTCGCATCCGTACCTTGTCGCCTACAGCAAACACATATCCGTCATCCACAGGCTTCCAGCCGTCGGGTGCATTGAGGTCAGCAACATACATCTTACGCGAAACTCTAAGTTCGTTTCCATCCTCACCCACGTTGTCAAGGCGCTCAAAAGAGCGTCCATATACACATCCCCAGGATATACCGGGAGAATGCTTCGTCACTGTGACAGTCGGTTTTCCGCCACTCATCACATCCTGAACCACCTGTTCCGACACAGGTGTCTTGCTATACCCCACCCCTGCAGTCGGTTTTGTCAACTCAAGGGCAGTCGAGCCGACAGTCACGTCAGGCTGCACCGCATCATGGAAAGTGGTGTCGGGAGAGACTGTAAGCAGTATATCCACCGCATTGATGGTGTTGATAACATTATCCCACTTCTGGGTCTGCTTCTGACGTAGCAGCCATATTTGCATGTCGTTAAGATAAGAGTCGGAGTCAGCATACAACGCCTTCGACATCATCATAGCCCTCATAGCCGCCACATGGGTAGGAATGCGGTAGTCAAACCATGAATACTCAGCCTTCTCTGTGTCAAAATAACGACCCATCCCCGGTTTCTCAACAGTATATTCCCGGAGTGAGCTTACAAAGGCCTTGGAGTCCTTGTCGCGCCCGAAAGCCTGAAGTGTGACGGCACAATTAGCCTTGCCATACATCGTGAAATCCCTCACATGGCCTTTGATACGACCGAGATAGTCGTCGAACATCTTGTTTACACTGCCTGAAGGCTTACGCTCCGATACCGCCGACATATACATATAATGCAGTGTGGAGTTTGAAGGCAGAACATGTTTCTTTTTCGCCACATACTTACGGTAATAATCCAGTTCCTCCTTGTCGAGGAAGTCCAGTCCTTTCTTCATCATCCGTTCAATGTCGTCATCAAGCGTCTCGCCCACCGACTTGAAGTATCTGTGTAGCATCGTAAGGTTGTTGCACACGGCGAAAGTTGTGTAGTAGGTAGGTTTCATGCCTTTAAACCATGTCCAGCCGTCGCCCACCTGCAAGTCTTTCAGCTTTTCCTTTGCTTTCGTTATCCGCTCCTCCATGAGGTTCTGGCTGAAGAGCTCGGTCAGCTTATGGCGCTGTTCGGTCTCGTCCTGAGCGTCGAGCATCCACGGCGACTCCTGAAGGAGAATATCCTTCAGCTCCTGGTTCTTCTCCAGCTCGCTCTGCATGGTTGTCTCTGTGCCCGACTCATTTTCCCACTGCCTGATCAACGCCTGCAGTTTGGGCATCCGTTTCGCCAGATGGCGGGCTACTGAGTTGACATACAGAGATGTGGCCCAGTCAATCGCATTGTCGTCCTTGGGGTTCATTACTCCGTGGAGCGCAAGAATCACGTTCCATGAGGGGTTATCGGTGTACTCGAAGGTCATTGTACGTTTGACAGCAGTGGGAGAGTTGTTGTTGAACAGGGATGATATATCCACCTCTTTGGTTCCCTCACCTTGTATATAGAACGGTACGGTCTCGGTGATGAACTTCTTGTCGGAGAGCACAGGCAGGTAATTTCTCTCACCATCGGAGAACACCCCGTCTTCCTTTGCGCCGGTTCCTCCGACAGCAGTCACCTCGCAGACGAGCATGTCATATTCATCGGTCACGTCGTAGTCGAATGTGACTGACGTTGTCTTCTCTATCCCGACCTCGAAGGGACGCTCCTGTGAGCACACCACCTTGTCTGTCGAAGGGTCGATAAGCCTCATGACAGCGTTACCGCTCACATTGTGGTCGGCCTGGTTGACAATACGAGCTGTCAGTGTCATGTGGTCGCCCGTACGTACGAATCTCGGCATGTTGGGCTGAACCATAAAGTCTTTGCGTGCCACCGCACTTGCTGTTATCAAACCGTAGTCCATGGCCTTAGTATGCGCAAAGCCCATAAAGTTCCACTTTGTCAGGCTCTCAGGCAGTTTGAACGACAGTGTTACAATTCCGTCGGTGTCAGTCACCAAGCTCGGGAAACAGAAGGCTGTCTCCGAGAAGTCTGAGCGGATCTGCACATCAGGCGCAGGTGTTGTGTCCTCATCGCTTTCCTGTGATTTTGAGGTAAAAGCAACCACCTCATGAAGCTCTACAGCATCCTCAGCCACAGCTCCATCCTCATCTGCCGCCTCCGCCACCATCATAGGTGTTGCCTCAGCGAAGGAGTTGGAACGGCTTCTGGCCCGCCCCCTTACTTTCCGACTCCTGCCAATACCAGTTGCATAAATTCGGTAGTTTCCTTCCCACTCGAAAGGCTCAAGCCTGTTGTATATGCGGTTGAAGTTGATGACATCCGCCTCGTCAAAGCCCAGCCTCACCGACTCACCATAAGAGCCTGAAGTGGAGCTGCCGGACGACACAGAAGGCGCATAACGGGGGAAATACACATTAAAACCCCATCTGTGCGGTGCCAGTGCGTCAAGCGAGCCGTCATACATGGCGGCTAGCATCTGTGCGCTCACCGGCTTGCCGTCTTTGTCTGTGACGGAGAGCGTCCAAGTCTCATCCTGTCCCGGCCTCAACTTGTCGCGGAATGTCTTCCACTTGATATTCAGTTTTTTATCCGGAGTCTCAAATTTCAGGCTCTTTCGCAGACTGTGTACCCTGTCGTTATTAACATATTCAAGGAAGAAAGTGACCCCATCGCGGAAAGACTCATTGTAGTCAAGATGCAAACTGTGTATATTATTGTCGGACAGTCCTATCTGCTGTCGCTCTATATGGTTGTCGGTCACGACATACAAGAACACATACGGATTCTCTTTAGCGAGCGCATAATAAATATCGACACCCTTGCCAGTTTCTATAACATCGGTATCAGTGTATATCCAGTCTTCGGTCAGGATAATCTCTCCACCCCGACGTGAGAACAGCACAAAATCAGTTGACTTGTAATAAGAGTTTCCTTTGCTGTCCTCAGACTTGACCACAAGACGGTAGGCACCCAGCTCAAGGATTTTCAGTCCGTCGATCTCCAACGGCTTGTCGGTGTCGAACGACCCCTCAATCCCTGTCTCCACGTATGTAATTCCTCCCTTTGTGTCACGCCGGGCTTTTTTCAACAGCCACGTACCCTCAACCCTCACATTCTGTCCTTCAGCGTTAACCGCACTGACAGAGAAAGGCGATATATTCTCACGATCTATATTTGACTTACCGCCGACCCTGAGGTTATAGTCGCGCACCGACACATTGAGCGTGGTGGTCTGCTCATGGGTCTCGCCCGCCAGGTCGGTGACAGAGGCGTTCACCCTGTATCTCATCACCTCAGAGAAACTGCTTATCCATTCGTCCAGGCTCTCGTCCTCAGCCCGGTTGCCGTCGAGGAACACTGTGACCTTAAACTTGCCCTCCTCATCGGTAACCGCCTCTTGTGTGTCATAACTATCCCAATTTCCTGAGCCGCTCCAGTAATCCCAGAAACTGCCCACTTTGCGCTTCACCTCAATCTTCACCTTGGCATCTTGCACCGGCACCCCGTAATAGGTCTTCGCCACTCCCGTCACTGTTACTGTGTCGCCGAAGGAGAGAGTACCCTCCTGCTTCTCGAACGTCACTTCGAAAGTGGGACGTTTGTATTCCTCAACACGCACATTTGCCCGAGCATCACCGAACTTCACGCTGTATGTGCCGTTGAGACGGCCTTTAGGAATGAGAAACTCAGCAGCCGCCATACCGAACTCGTCGGTCTTGACTTTCAGTTTCTCGCCCACTACCTGCCAGTTGGCATCACGAAGCCACACGTCCACACTCTTGTCGGCCATAGTGCTGAGTGTATCGCCACGCTGAGTATATACATATCCCGTAGCTAAAATTTTCTGCCCCGGCCTGTATATAGCCCTGTCGGTGAACACCTCGTATTGGGGATCCGTGTCGGGTGTCGATCTCCAGTTGTTACCAGTGACAAAGGTCACCTCGTTGCTCACGTCGTTTTTGTCTCGCTGAGCGTAAGCCTTCTCCCACTTCTCATCACCCAGAATCACCTGTCCGTGGCTGTCGGTATAGAATGTGGCACGGTCTGTGCGTGTCTTGCCCTTCACGTATTCCTCGTATATCGCGCACACCTCACATCCCGACACGGGGATACCGGTCAGAGCGTTTACGACAGTCAGCACCTTACCTTTCTCCGGCAGGTAAGTGGTCATCAGCTTCAACGACGACACGGCAATCTCGTCGGTCGTCTCGTTCAGCTTCTCCGACTCAGCTGTCACGGTATATCGTCCGGGCTTCAGCGTCATCATGATTGTATCGGTCTTCGTATCCTCCACATAGTCGGGCGAATCCGTGAAATCTTTGGAGATAACCGTCCTGACTACAGAGTTGTGTCTGCTCTTGTCCCTGACAGTAACCGTCACCTCACGCACGTTGCGGTGGCTCACATAAATATTGAAGGGTCTGTCTGCCACGAGATAGCCTTCCA
>JAZUMZ010000209.1:0-17494 GCA_045603885.1 Bacteroidaceae bacterium
CCTCTTTTTTTTAAATTACTACAGAAAAATCCTGGTTTTATATCTGAAAATCTGAAAAAATCATTAACTTTGCAAAAGGAAACATAATTTAAAAATCAAACTAGTTATGAGAAAACTGTTCATTTCATTGTTAATGGCATCGTCCGTTACTGCCAGCTTTGCTCAGCAGTCGCTGCTCACAGGAGAAATCACGGACAACATCTACGTCGGAGGTAATCTGGGGTTAAACACCAATCTGGCAGGGAACCGTGTATTCCCGCTTAACACAACTCTCGGAATCAGGGTCGGAAAAGATATCACACCGGTATTCGGACTTAATGTCGAGGCATCTGTTTGGTTTGGCTCTAACACCGACCGCGGCAGGAACTACTACGACGGAACCCGCCTCGGATTCGACCGCTTTGACTCCTACCCTATGATAAGCAGTAACCATATAGTGCAATCAGGAGGCCACAACCTGTTCAGGGCTACAAACCTGGGAATCAACGGAACAGTGAATATAACAAACCTGTTAAACGGGTATCTCGGTGAGCCACAGAAAATTGAATATATCGCTCAGGTCGGTATCGGATGGGGACATGTGTTCTCTCCTTCGAGCAGCCGGAAAATGGGTAATTGCGATAGAAACATTCTGACAGCAAAGACAGGTGTGGACATTGCATACAACTTTGGTGATGAAAAAGAACATCAGCTCTATCTGGAGCCCGCAATCCTTTGGAACCTGGGCAAGGATGGACACAGCGGATCTCAGTTCAACCGCCACTATGGCTATTTCAGCGTGTCTGTGGGCTACAACTACAAATTCGGATGCTCATATGGCGGACACAACTTCAAGTTCGGTCGCGACTGCGACTTAGAGCTTGCAAGACTTAACGCACTTCTTGAGGACTGCAAGCGCAACCCCAAGGTGGTTGAGAAAGTGGTTGAGAGAGTGGTTGAGAGTGCACCACGCACCATTTCTATCGACAATCTCAAGGTCGTACCGTTTGAGCAAGGCAAGTGGGACATCACCGATGACGCAAAGACTGACCTCAACACAATCAAGGCAGGAGCACGTGTGCAGATTATTGGAACCGCATCCCCTGAAGGAAGTCCAGAGTGGAACCAGACACTCTCACTCAACCGCGCTAACGCAGTGGCGGCATATCTTGAGAGCCGTGGCGTTATCGTAGAATCAATTGAAGGCCGAGGTGTTGAGGGAAAAACCTCCAACCGTCTTGCAATTGTTTACGTATTGTAACAAGACAACAAGTTTTAAGGTTTGTGTGCGTAAACACATGTTATTAAACACAAAAAAAGATTGTAAAAACAAGATTCTTTGCACTAACTTTGCAGCATCCTAAAAACAATCTTTTTACCTTAAAAAAATTAATACTTATTGAATTAAGAGGTGCTTGTGAAAGTACCTCTTTTTTTACATACGTGCAAGTTTCGTCAAATTAGCTGTTAATATCTTGGCATTCTTTTCTCCAAACAATTTCTGGTTTGCAGATGCCTTTAAATTCGTTATGCGCTGAGAACTCAGTCTCATCGTAAGAGCCATATCTCCTGATTTTACACATAATACAGCCAATATACATATCTGTTTCTCCTGTTCCGATAGCAATGGAGATTTAATCACCTCACCATAAAATGAAGGCAAATAGCTTCTCATCAACAATCTAACTTGATTCCACTCACTGTCTGTAAGTAAATGGTTCTGATATCTGTCTATTACTATATCTATAAATCCCGTAACGACTTCACTTTTCATTAACAAGCCTAATGAGTTACCCTTCGAATGCTTTTTAATCTCATTTTTAAGGGTGTCAATTTCTTCTTGAAGACTCCTGATTTCAAATATCTTCTCCGAATCCATTCTTTCCAATTTCTCAGATGTCTCAATATACATCTTATTCAGCACATCGATTTTCCTTTGTCGCCTGTATGACAGTTTTCTACTTCGCACATAATACAAAAAGAAAGCAATTGACAAGACAAATGTGGCTATCAAAGCATAGATTATTGTAAGCCTCAATTCATGAGCTCGGCTTTCTGCTATACGTCTTGCCTCATTATAGTTAAAAAGTGCGGTTGCTTGTTGAACAGCAGATGTAGATGTTTGATTGAGTATTTTAATCATCTCATCTGAATAAAGACCTGAATATCTCACAACAGAATCCACGTTTGCGTGTTGTCTATACACCTCAAGAAGTCCCTTATAGCGATAGTATCTATGTTCATCTAATGACAACTTACGAAAATAATATTCAGCAGAGTCAACGTCGTTTATGTTCATAAAATACAATCCCTTTATATAGTAATAATCTTGGCGATCCACTTCTATGTTACCATCATTGTCAAACAAGCCTGAATTATTCTCAAATTCCTTCATTAATGGTTCCACTTCTCTTACCCTTCCTGTCATTAACATCAGATAAATCTGAAAAGGATATACTCTTACAGATTCCTCTGTATATCCTGCCTCAAGATAGTACGAATGACATTTCTCAGACAGAGCTAATGCTCCAATTGTATCACCAAGTACACATAATGGATGAGTCTTAAACTCCTGTCCTCGTATACTATTATAAATATCTCCAGAAAGAAATGAGAATTTACTGTATTTTTCCCAAGCCTTAATTTCTTCTTTTGACAAGAACTGATTTCTATACATCAACGCCAACTGACCATAAATTTTGGTTAGAGTATTATAGTCACAATCCCGACTAGTAGTATCTGCCAACACTATTGCGTCATTAAAAGCTTTGACAGCTTCTGGTGACTTACCATTTTGCACATAACAACATCCTAAAAGATACGTGGCAAGGACTTGCATTCTGATCATACGCTGATAGCGGAAGTATTTTGTTAAATCCGACAGTATTGTGTCTGAGGGAAGCTCCATATCGAGTTTATTCTTTGTCTCATACAAATACAGCTGAATTAGCTTCTTCGTATGAATATCATTCGAAGATGCCAGTCTGTTATCCATATCGGTTAATAGACATAGTGCAGAGTCAGGATTTTCTTCCACCAAGTTCTCTATATCATCTGAAAGACACTCTAGATCTGTCTCAAATTTATTGCACGAAGCACATAAAACAGCTAATACAGCAATGTAAGTGAAGTTTGTTATGCCTTTAAGTTTCATGCCACAAAAATACAATTATTTTGACAATAAACCAAAACCACATGTAAAATACTACCATTTTACTGGATGAAAGAGCTTATTATGACATTCCAAGGCACAAACTTCCTCTTTGGTAAACAATGGGCGCCATCGCATAGTTCCAGAATTCACACCCACTCCTCGGACATAATATTTATTGTAAAATCCCTTGGGAACAAATTCGCCTGTTCCGCCAAAATCAGCTAATTTATAACCTGCGTTGTATAGACATGTAGTTATAATTACTTCTTCATGCGCATAAAAGCCTCTTTGTAGATAACTGTCCACGTATTTCATTGCTTTATTAGATAATCTACAGATTGGATTGAATGCTTTAATACAATTGTGTTTGTTGAATCCGCAACTATTCCCTTCTGTCCACCAAGGCCATCTCCCATTTGTAATAGAATTAAATTTCTCAACATGCGTTGAAAGAAAATCATATATATGCAAATTGGCTGAACAATCGTAAAAAAATTCAGCCCAATCACCAGTATATTCTACATCATATTCAATCTTCCAATAATAATTAAAACTTGAAAAAATCTTAAAGAACTCAAAAATAGGAAAATGGCAACTACCAGGAACCATAGTATTAGAAATCGGGACGTAGCCATATTCACGCATGTGCCTAAAATCACAACAAAAGACATCATTTTCAGCTATAGGCATTCTATTATGCTGTGAGGGCATAGTATTATGTAACAAAATGAATACCCTATATTCATTTATATCGATATTCTTTTTTAGACATTTGATTTTTGCCAAAACATTTTCATCAACAACATGAGTTAACAAACAAATCGCTTGTCTGCATTCTCTTCTATTGAACAGCATTATTATATCAACCTCTTATACTACAAGTTTACACATCACTACAACTTCTGAACCGGATGAAAGATCCCATCTTTTATCTTTTCATAATTGATTCTGTACCACGTACTATCTCTTAGGTAATAATCATATTCTTCATTCTTTAAAGTCTTCAATGAGTCCAATTCTTTATGATAAGCACTTATACCATATAAAATTTGAGTAATCACTGCTCTGTTTAAAGCATCCGACCAATTTTGTTTTTCCGAAAGCTTTATATCATATAAACTTCTACATTTAACAAAACATTTTCGCATCTGTAAAGAATCTCCCATTCGTTCTTCAATCCAGCCCTTTACAAAGAGATAGGTTGGTTCGTCAGGGAACAAAGAAATTAGTGAATCAACATACAGTGAAGCAGAATCCACAGAGTTACTGGACAGCAGATTATTTAGTTTAAAGTTCAAATCAATCCTGGCTTGTTCTTTGTCCATCTTATTAGACGAAAAGTGGCTACAAGAACAGAAGAGAACTGCAATCACAATTAGAAAGATACGTTTATCATTCATATTAATTTTTTTTTAAAAGGATATTATCAAAGGTGGCTGCATTTGTAACCACCTTTGATATAAGGTGATTTGATAAAATAGCAAAGATGTATAGATTCGGATAACAATATCTAAATGACAACCTACAAAGTTCTAAACATATTCGGTCTTTATTTTGAAAAAATAACTTTTGTTGCACCACCCAGAAAATTTCCAGACAGCGACAGCTGTGCGATACCTATGTATAAAACCACTTTAACTGAGCCATATCGAGGAAGTTCAAGATTACAGACTCCTATTGGTTGGTGTCCCTCAGCAACATAATAAGTTCCAGTCTGTTGTGCCAAAGGATATGAACTGTGTTCAATTCCATTCACATATAAAATGACTTTCCCTGAATATTGAATGTCAGACCGTGGATATACGATTTCAGCATATACATGCATATTCCTATCTGAAATTGATAAGATACAATTATATAGGAATGATGACGTGAAACCCAAGTTTTCCCACATGTCATATCTTAATTCAAACTCTCTATGTGTAATTGTACCTTGTGGATACTTGTTATAAATTATACTACCAGAGCTTCCCGAGCCAGAGTTACCCGAGCCCGAGTTACCATGACTGCCTGTATTATTGTCATTGTTTTCATCATCTACATATTCCGAAATCGATGACCCAAACATATCAATCGGCCAAGAAAAATCGCTGGATCCCCATGGATAACTCAAAAGGCTATAATCAGATTCTGTAGTAGAGGATGAATGCTGTGAGTCTGACACTCCTTCAATTATCGCATATTTTGCAACAAAACCTAAGCCTTCAACATACCCGCCAGGCCACTCATCCTCACTGAAAGCATAAAATTCACTTATCGTGTATGGATTATCAGCAGTTCCTTTTCCATTACCATCTCCTGAATTTGTAACTGATAGAGAGTTCATGGTTTTATGACAAATTTATATAACCAATGTATTCCCTATCATCAAGAATTAAAACCAAATAATAGTCACCCATATAAATGTCAGGAATAAAGACAATGCCATCCTCGTTTACCGTAGTACTATAAACAGCGTCTTCATCTAAATCCTGTTTTAATAAAACTGTGCAATTTTCAAAATAATCATCAAACTGTAACATGTGCTCAAGTTGATATATAGTTATACATAAACTTGGCGCTTTTTTAGGTTTACCTTGATTACTTGGCAAAAGAATATCACCGTACAATTGTACCATGATTGCTTCTGATTGTGCATGCAATACCGTAGCGGAACACAATACAACAAGTAGAATTAAATATAATCTAAATTTGCGCATAAATAATATAGTTTAAGATTAATAATTAGAAATTACTTCCTTTGATATTCGAGAGTTTGTTAAAACGTTTGCAAAGTTCTGAATAATAAAAATAGAATCAAATTTTTAGTGCTCATATTTTTACACCACTTTTACACATAACAGATAATCCACTATATGTCAACCAATTAAAGAAAGTATTATTGAAGGTATGCAATTCTATCATCCCTATATAGATTCTGATAAAAGCACGCTGTTCGCAGGATAAATGATAATAATTTCTGGCACACCTGCAAAATCCTGTGTTTCATTTTACAAAAACATAAATAACACTTTTCAAGTTCCACAAACTCTACTGGATGCGGTAATGCTAATATTGTGGAACCCTTTCAGGGTTCGGATTTAACACGTAATTCCATACTCCCCGGGTGATATAATTCCACATCGCTTTGTTTTATTACCCGGGGGTACTAATGTATAACCCCTTCGGGGTTAGCCTGCTGCGCTTGCGGAACATGAATAACACTTTTATTGATATCAATCTTTTCAAGGTTTTTTGTTTTATTTGGTGACACAGGGGGTTGTGGGTGTTTTACAAATCTAAATAAAACGTAAATAGTTGAAGGGATTGGGAATTTTATTTGGATAATAACGATAATTGTCGTAACTTTGCCATATTGTTGGACAAAAGCCCCACTGATGATGAGCAACACCTACACCAGAATCTATATCTCCATATTTCTTTTTATTTTTTGCTGTGCTTTATCGCACGCACAATATAATGTGCGTTTCGAACGCTATGAGAGCAACACAACTAAGAAAGAGAAGAAAGAGAAGAAAAAGAAGAAATCAAATATCCCCGAGCCTATCGACATGACTGAGATTTCCTCATTCAACAACAAAACCAATCCCGACCGTCCGGGCACGGCTCTTGACCAGCCACCTCTTTTCAACAACCGCAAGATTGTGCTCACGGAAGGGTTGCCAGGAAAGACCGGAATCGATGTCAGCCACTATCAGGGACTGATCAGCTGGGGCGAGGTGGCACGCGACCCTCAGGTGACTTTCGTCATCATGAAAGCCACTGAGGCCAGCGACTTTGTTGACGACAGGTACCAATACAACATACGCGAGGCGCACCGTCACGGTCTGAAAGTTGGCAGCTACCATTTCTACCGAGCCAACGTAGATCCGGAGGCGCAGTTCCGCAATATGATGCGCAACATCAACCCACGCGAGCAAGACATCCTGCCCGTTATCGACGTAGAACTCACCAACGGAGTTTCCAACGAACTGTTTGTCAACCGTTTGGAACGTCTGTGCGAGATGGTGACCAATGCCTACGGAGCACGGCCGATTATCTATACCGGGCGTAACTTCTTCAATAAATATTTCGACAATCCCAAGTGGAGACATTATAAGTTCTGGATTGCCGCCTACACTACCCTGCAACCAGAACTGGGAGGTCACCAGGATTATATTATGTGGCAGTTTACCGACAAGAGCCGTATTCAAGGAATACGAGGTGGAGTGGATATGAGCCGTTTTGTGTTCGGGCATACAATCGACGATATCCTCTATAAAAAATAACAACCAAACACATTCATCAATGTACAAAACAACCGCAAGAAGAATAATTGTGGCTGTAATTACAGCTATTTTCATAAGCAACGCTCAGGCTCAGACACAGAAAAACGTGGAATACACCAAAGCCGACAGTGCCCAGATTGTCGGTATTCTGCGCAATGCCCCACAGTTGATAGGCGACGAGAATCCCATGATTTATTTCGGCCGCCAGTTTCTAGATGTGCCTTATGTGGCCCACACGCTTGAGGAAGGAACACATGAGCACCTGATTGTAAACACCCACGGACTGGACTGCACAACTTTTGTTGAGACTGTGTTTGCTATCTATCAATGTCACAAGCATAACGAGCGCACATTTGACGCGTTTTGCAAATACCTGAAAATGATAAGGTTCCGTAATGGAAAAATGACTGACTACACATCCAGGCTTCATTACTTCACATGGTGGGGAGAAGACAACGAGCGGTTGGGATTGGTGAGACAGATTGCATCCGACAGCGCTCCGTTTACAGCCGTGCAGACAATCCACATCGACTACATGAGCCAGCATCCGTCATTTTACAAGCAACTGAAACTTCACCCTGAATTTGTACCGGTTATTAAGCGACTGGAACAGGAATCTGAGGGAAGAAAATTCAGATACATTCCCAAATCCCTTCTCAACGGCACACAAAAACAGCTGTCGGATGTCCATACCGGAGACATCATAAGCATCATAACCAACAAGCCGGGATTAGACACCAGTCATGTGGGAATCGTGTTTTGGAAAGATGGGCGACTGCACCTCATGCATGCGTCGAGCCTGTACAAAAAAGTCGTGATGGACAGCAAGACGTTCTACGATTATTCCCAGGCACAGGGCTCACATCTTGGAATCAGGATCTACCGTCCTCTATAAGTGGACTATTATCGGCAAAAGGCAAAGTTCTCACTACCTGTTGCAGAACTGCCTGAAATCACAATGCTCACATGTTTTTCTGTTAGAACATTGGACGAACGGCACGTCGGGACTGAACATTTCCCGTATCACCCCCATCAATTTCTCATGGAACTCAGCTTTCACCATCGTGGCAAAATCCGTGATGGCAAACTTTTTTCTTGCCTCACCCATCTCTATGATACTCTCATCCTCTTTGCCGGATGGCTGAGAAAGCGAGGCCGGTTTTATATACATTAGTGCGGGTGAAAGAGGTCTGTCAGAGCTTTCGGTATAAACATCTGAGTAGTAGAATGTTTGCAAGATATGATAAGGACGATTGTCCTTGGTTGAGTCAAACAGGTCATCTATACGGTTGAATTTCATCGGCGAGATGCTGGTCTTATAATCAACAATACGGTGCCGCTCACGCATCGGGTCTCCAACAAAAATTGTGTCAATGCGGTCTATAATTCCACCGAGTCTGACCCTTATGCCACCGCCAACATCCACCAGCATAGTATGGTTTTTATTCTCAACATCCTCAATAATCATCGGGCAAAGCCTTGCATCGTATGCCAGCTGTTTCTTCACATATTTTATAATCACCATGCGGTTGAGCAGCTGCTCACCATTATAATGCAAGGGACGTTTATCTCTGGTCTTGAAAAACTTTGCTCGGAATCCATCATCCACAAGATTGGATATCATCAAATCATCCTTACTCCAGTCTTCCAAAACCCCGGCAGTAAGCGGCTGCCCCTTTCTGGGACCGTATATATTCTCCATGCAATAATGGAATATATCACCGAACACGTCGTTGCCGACCTCCTCTGTCAGGTCACGGTCGGCTTTAAGACCTGCCACCTTCTGCAAATAGAACTGCAAAGGACAGTTTATATATGAGTTTATAGCGGTGGGCGACAGGCTGCTCTCACCAGAGAAGCATCCGGCCAGACGCTTAATAACCTCGGGGGTTTTCTCAACCTCTATCTTTCCTGCAGCCATTGGTTTTACACGTGCCTCCACAGCAACCTGGCGAATAGGCTGTTGCCCGCTTAACAATTCGTCTTGAGCCACAAGCAGCTGGGTCATATATCTTGACATCTCGCCTTTGGACAATCCGTCAACAGAATTGTTGTATATGAGCACAGCCCGTTCTGCCCTCTCTAAAAGACGATAGAACGTATATGCGAAAAGGCTTGAGCGGTCTTCCATCGTTGTCAAGCCATAAGCCTCGCGGATTGTATAGGGAATGTATGAGGAACGACGAACAGACTTGGGCATGTTCTCGTCATTCATGCCCAAGACAATCACATTTTTAAAATCCAGACAGCGTGTCTCAAGCAAACCCATTATCTGAATCCCCTCCGCAGGCTCGCCGTGAAAAGGTACGGCACGTCCTTGGATCATCTGCCTGACAAGGCGGATGTAACGGTCCAGGCTTAGGTCGGCATTTCGTATTGAACGGAAATCATCACACTCCGCCACAATCTCCCTGATGGACGTAAGACGGTTCAAAAGGGTATAGGCACTGAACAGAGACTCTTGGTATAGTTGGTTGTCGAACGAAGACGGGTCGGCACCGGCATAGCTGGTGCCAATCTCACTGACAACACCGGAAATCATATACAACAGCGACGTGACATCGGCTTTTGGGGTGAATATTGCCTTCAGAAACGGATCCTCACCTAAAAAGCCGGAAGAGACAAAGAACAGGTGATTACTTTTTATTTGTGTAAGAAGATCCAGGGACTTTCCCCCTGTCATACGTACTGTGTATGGGTGTTTCAGAACATTTGCCACATGGGTGTAATTCCACTTGTCACTGCCCCTCTCACCGTATGCATGTAGTTCCATGATTGTCAGTATCAGACTTGCAACAGGTGTTTGGGAAAGAGGGAAACCCATGGTGACGTTTATCATGAGCTTACTGTCCGAGCCGGGCATACTGTGAAGCATTGACTGCAACATATTCTCGTTACAAAGCACAACAGCCGTCTCATGCTGAAACCCGTCAGCATGGATATTCTTGTCAATCCAGTTGCCGGCATACCTTGCCTGGGCATTGTCAGATGTACAACTGACATATTTTATATCTTTGGATCCTGTGAGGTTGTCATAGCATAGGTGGTCGGCAGGGAACTCATTACCAAGAATCTCAATGTCAGCACATATGTTCCGCCCTGCCTCAAAAAGACGGGACGCACCATATCCGTCATCCATATATGCTTTGTCGTAATCCCAATAGAACAATGCCCTGCCCTCTCCCTTCAGCATAGTCAGCAATCTCAGCTCTGAAGCTGTAAGCACGTTGAAGCCGGCGAAAACATACTTTGTGGAACCATCACAATAATCAACGCTCACATTTTCAGCCACATCACGTCTTATCATTCCCTCGTAAGCAAGATTCTGTTTTCTTAAACGCTCGCTAAACAACATGTATGTGGGATACAGTAAATTCCATACACTCAGGAACTGTTCCTTCAGCCGCGAGTCATAATTCTCGGCAAGCACTCCGAAATAATGCTCTATAGACTTTCGTTGTTCTTCTGTGAGATAATCAAGCGATGTGAGGTCATCCAGGTCCTCCAGGTTCTTGAATATATCTTTTGCGCTTGCAAGGTTTTTGTCGATGTCGTCAAAATCATTGAGCATAACCTCGCCCCATGAGTAAAATTGGTCGAAAGGTTCCGGTTCCGCCTCCGGCTCATTTTTCTGCATTCGATAAGCCTCGGTATATGCCGCGTAAAGATGGAAAATGAGCAGGTGTTCATCAGCAAGCTCTAATTTCGAAAGGCTGTGGAACAACTCGTCCATGGTTATATAAGCAGGAGTCCAGACCGGCTTGTCGGAAAGTTCTGCGAGATAACGGTTGAAAAACAATCCCGCACGTTTACTGGGCAGCACAACTGTGATACCTTTCAAGTCGCCATCAAACTTGTCGGAAAGATCAGAGGCGACATATTTTAGGAATGGGGTCATCGCTTAGCTTTTTGGTGTTTTATTCTTGCCGATTGATAACGACTCGGCTCTGATTTGATTATATCTTTACAATACGCTGGCGTCGGATATACCAGATATATCCTGTCACATCGGGATAACCCATTTGCGTCAATAAAGTCACATATTGTCTCACTTGCACCTCGTGGTCGGAATTATGCTGTCCGGTTTTATAGTCAATGACTATTGTGCGGACACCATCGGTTATCACACGGTCGGAGCGGCCGCTCCTAAGATGGCCGTCGCTGTCTTTCCACACAATATTGTTCTCGTTTATCACGGTCCAATGAGGATCAAACCACTCTCGGCACACGGGATTCTCAAAGGCGTGTCTTACAAGGTGCGACACGTCATCACGGTGATTGGCGTCGGCAAAACAGCCGTCGAAGTCCAGTTGTCTGACGGCACGGCCTATATCATCCAGGGTGTTTATACTCTCCAATATCTTGTGGAAGAGAATACCCTCGTTGCGATATCTCACCTCAGGAGAATCGGAATCCATAGCCTCAATAAAATGTCTCGACTTATTCGACTGGCGGAACTCAGCACGTTTGTCACCACTGGCAAACAACACTTGTTCCTGCCTGCGGTCCGAGAGAAACACATTGTCGGAATGCCTGTCTCTATCCGCGTAAGGCACAATCGCCCCATATTCAAACACGCGGGCACCATTGTTGTCGGTCTCACACATCATTTTCGGCATGGAGGAGTCAATAACATTATATATAGACGGAGAGACCGAAGGCTCGTCTGAAAGGACTATCAGGTTCTTCGACGCTCTTGTCATAGCCACATACAGGATATTGAGGTTGTCCACGTTTTCCTTTAATATCTCTTCCTTATACTCATCGGCGAACAGGCTCTCACCCGCGCTTTTATTTGCATTGACCGGACACAACGGCAGTTCATCGAAAGGCGGCTCTGACGGATGGCACCACATTAGCGGAGCGTTATTGGCGGAACTCTGAACACCCCAGTTGGCAAAGGGCACAATCACAGAATGAAACTCCAGACCCTTCGACTTATGTATTGTCATTATCCTTATGCCGTCAGCACAACCGTCATTGACGGTCTTCGACGAAAGCTCCTCATCCCAATGACGGAGGAAACTCTCTGTGTCGGTGTTGTTGCTGGTGAGAAAATCATTCACATAATCATAAAATGTGAAAAGATATGAGTCCTGGCCCTCAACCTTGTTCAGTCCGAGTATAGTATAAAGACGTTCACACAGCTCATATAACGGAGTGAGCGACAACTGGTGTAAATCGCCCTGGAGCTCAGCGGGAAGCAGCTTCATCAGGTCATCCTTTTCACTCAAGAACAGTTTGTTCAGGTCTGAGTATTCACTGTCATGCTCCACGTATGTCTTATAATGATAGACGAGCAAGGCTTGTGTCAGCTTATCGTCGGTATTTTGAATCATTCTCAATGCCACGACAATCAACCTTACAACGGGGGACATGTCGAGACGATATGCCTCGCTGCTTACGACCTTCACGCTTATACCTTCAATCTCACCGACCTCTTTGTCAAAATAATCGCAAATTAAAGGTATCGAAGCGTTTTTGCGGACAAGAATACAAATCTGACTCTGTGGGACACCGGCAGAGATAAGACGCCTCACATTTTCAGCTATTGCCTGGCACTGCCATTGCGAGGCATCTTCTTTATCTCCGTCTTTATTCCTCGATTTCATCTCTACCCTCACATAGCCCTTGTAAGGTTTTCGCTTTTCCGGGATTTCCTGTCTGCACCCGTTGTATGCGTTTGTGATTGACTGTGGATCACCACTCACGTTTTTTGCATATATGTCGCTCAGTGTGCCTGAGGCATTATCAAAGAACTCATTATTGAAAGATATGATGTTGGCCTCGCTGCGATGATTTGTGCCCAGAGGCGACGACTCCACATATTCATGGAAATCGGGGTCATCCGACATATTGTTGAGGATGCTCCACTCTCCGTTTCTCCACCGGTAGATACTCTGTTTTACATCACCAACAATCAGGCACTGGTTGCCGGTGTCAAGGCTGTTCTTTATCAGTGGCTTGAAATTTTCCCACTGCAGCACACTCGTATCCTGAAACTCATCAATCATGATATGTTCAAAGCGGCTCCCCGTACGTTCGTAAATAAACGGTACGTCGCTCTCCGAGATCATCTCGTTAAGAAAATGGTTGGTGTTGGCAAGCAGGAACTCGCATCGCTCTCCTACCACATCGTTCACGTTGGAGCTTATTGTGTTGATTAGCGACAGGTTATTGATATGTCGCTCTATACCCGAAACAGTGTTGACAATCTTTTTTGAATCGTCTAGTATTTTCAGTCCGCGGATGAGCAGGTTCACAAAATCTTCTTTCTCTACGACTGAGATAACGTTTGCGTCAGAACTCCATGCGCCAGGGCTTTGAGTAAAGGCGAGCACAATATTCGACACGTTGGGCAGCGAAGGAGAATCAACGTCGGTCTCAGCCAGCTTCTGAAAGAAGGGATATATGCCTCTGGACTTTGATTTGAAATCATCCACGGTCAAACCATGAAGCATACATTTGTCAAGAAATTCCTGCCCCACATCATTGACTGCTTTCAACGCTGATTTTTTAACGGCAAGCATAGTCTTGCGAAACGATGGGAGGAAATCGGGGTCTTTCAGTTTCTCTCTCAGCTCTTTGCCATACTTAAGGAAATTCTCGTTGAAGATGTTTTTGCCAAACTTCTCCAGGTCGGCAGACACAGCCCAGTTTTTGTTCTCGTCCATACGTCTCTGGACAAAAATATAAACCCGGTTCCTCACGTCGCGGTCAACAGGTATAGCATCTATAACCTTAGCGACACCCTCGTGCAACGCCTCGTCATTGTTGAGCTCAACCTTCAAGTTGGCTGTCAAATTCAGGTCATGGGCCAACTCGCGGATTATCGTCTGGAAAAAAGAGTCTATGGTCTCTATGCGAAACCTTTGATAATCGTGGATTATCATGTTCAACGACATTCGGCAACTTTTCCTCACACATTCCTCCAGGCTTGAAACCGCCTTTCCCTCGGATTTCTGACGTTCCACATATTTGGCATACCAGTTTTTTATCCCCTCGTCACTGCATATCTCAAGCATATAATCGTCAGAGTCCTTCAGGCTGCGGCTCAGTCCGTAGAGTTGGCTGAGAATACGCTCCTTCATCTCCGCCGTCGCCTTGTTGGTGAATGTGACGGCAAGAATACGCCGGTAAGAGGATGGGTCTCTCACTATATGTTTAATATATTCCACGGCAAGCGTAAATGTCTTTCCGCTTCCTGCCGACGCCTTGCATATTTTGAGCGACGTTTTCATCTGTCGTTGATTTTAGTGTGGAACTTATATGTCTTTTTTTAAAAAAATGTGTCGGTACGTTTCACAACGTTACCGACACTAAAAATTATAGAGAATCGGGGAGAATTATTAGATTAGCTTGTGCTAACCATTGCAAAGTTACAAAATCATTTCAAATTCGTCAAGAAAAATGACACTTATTTTTCAGTTTTTTCTATAAAAACTGTATTTTTATGCAATTCAGCCCGGTCTTATTTTTTAATTTCAGAATGTTGCATTAGTATTATTATGCTCATTTGTCGGTCTGATGTCCGGTTTGGGTTTAACAGTACTGTTTGCCGTCACCCGGCAACCATGTCAGATTACAATCACAAATCCTCCGTCCTTGTCCATAGTCACACTGAAACTCTCAGGTTTGGAGATGCGTTTGTGTGCGTCATAGTCGGGATCCTGGTTCTTAAGGTTATCGGTATATACCCTTGCAGGGATATCTTCCTTTACGAATGGTGAGAGATTAAGGTTAAGCTTAAGCTCATCACCTGTGGCGTTCACTCCAACCACATACCATGTGGAATGGTGTTGGCGTGCCAGGACCACATACTTGCCGGGGTATCCGTCTATAAATACTGTGTTGTCCCAGGTTGTGGGAATCTCACGCATCAGATCCATAGACACAGCCGGAGCGCCACCCTCCTTCTCGTCGTTCAGGTTCTCCGGGGTGATTGCGAAGTTCTGGATTGGATTTTGGAAAAGCACTGCAGTAGCAAGCTCGAAGCAGTCGGTGGTCTTACGGGTGTTTCCTCCTTTGTTGCCTTTGTGGATGTGGCGGTTCATAACCGTCCCTCCGAACTCCATACTTCCCACTGCGTTTCTTATAAATGGATGCAGGCAGGCGTTGAACGACTCCATGTCAGCAAAATGCTGGCCGAAATATATATTCTCACTCGCAAGCACAGCCTCGCTGCCGACATAGTTCGGGTACATACGCTCCCACCCTCTCGGCAGTGTGCAGCCGTGGAAAATCACCATAAGCCCGTAGTCATCGGCATCGCTCAGAATCTGCTCATAAAGACGGAAGGTCTCCTGCTTGTCACCACCGAAGAAGTCAACCTTTATACCCTTGACTCCAATTTCATTCATCCACTTCATCCATTTCTTTCTCACGATAGAGTTGTCCATGACGTTTATAGGACTCTGCACGATGTCGTTCCAGTAGCCGCTGGAGCTGTACCACAGGAACACCTCTACGCCTTGGCTTTTAGCATACTGAACAAGACGCTCCATATGCTCCTTGCCAATATTCACGTCCCAGCCGGCATCCACCAGCACATACTCATAACCCATGGCCTTGGCAAGGTTGACAAACCTCACCTGGTCATTGTAGTTAATCGAGTTGTCCTGCCACACAATCCAGCTCCAAGTGCTCCTGCCGAATTTGTAGTCGTTGGAGGTCTCATACAGAGGCTCCACCACATCAAACGGCACCGTGGTCTCAACAATCGGAGCCAACGTCTTGCCCACGGTGATTGTGCGCCAAGGTGTAGCGCCGGGAAGGGCGAAGGCCGGCTCGGGTGTTCCGTTGCCGTTATTCTCCTCCGCCATAGGGAAAGCCACGGTGTAAAGACCGTCGCCGGTCATGTCGCTGAGGTGGCAGCCACAATAATGGCTGTCGTTGCCGGTCTCCGACACAAGCACCCATCTCTTGCCGCCGTCAACATTAAACAGGCACGGGAAAGTATATCCATGGCCGTATTTTGACTTAGGGGTCATACGTGCGTCGGCATTATATTCCTCCTCATAGCTGGGTTTCGTGCGTTTCCACCCTATCATCGCATCGCTCTGAGGACATAGAAATGTAGTGGTGGTTGAGGGGAAATCGAAACCGGTCGCCTCACTCATCATGCGGATAGAACCGGTATCGCCGAGTCGCTCCACCTCGTAGCGGAAAGCCACGTCGTTGTCCGACACTTGGAATCTCACAGTAAACTCACCGCCTTTGGAGTTCTTCATTTTCACCTTCAGAACGTTGGCGTTATAGCTCACAAAACGCTTTTTAGCGCGATTCATCTCATATGTTTTCTCAACTTTCTCAGAGTTGACAGAGCTCACAACCGACAGGCCGCTGCTGTAATCGCCAATATCTGACAGAAATCCAAGCGGTGACGGCTCCAACACCCGTACTCCGTCGTAAACAACGCTGTACTGCGCCTTTCCGCCGTTTAAGTCAAACTCGACCTTCAATTGTCCGTCAGGACCATACACCTCAGCGTGGTTCTGTGCGAATCCACTCAACGCAGACGCACACAACCAAATAGACATAAATGCTTTTCTCATAATATTCTTTGTTTTGTTAATAATCATAACATAGCTCAAAAATCATAACATCCGCAAAGTTACGAAAAAAGATTGTAACAAAAGACGGATTTTCGAAGATTAACGCAGAAAGCACGTAAATAAAGGGCAAGACGGGGAATAATGGGGAAGTTCAGTTTTAGGCTGAAAGCAAATTTGGGAGGAATAAAGAAATAGTTAGGTTTCTTATCCGTAACCCGCAAGACGGTCTTGAGAGCCAGTTAAACTTCGTTAATCGGACAGGCAAGATGGGGCATAATGATGCACCTCTCACCACCCGTTTCTGATTCCGCAAACTGCTATATTTTGCATAGCGACAGAACCAGGAAAAGATAGTAGTTTTGCAGCCGGAATTTAAAAAACGAGTAAGAAACATGAGCAGAAGCACATTTTCGGTACTGTTCTACGTGAACAGAGGTAAGGAGAAGAACGGCATAGTGCCAGTAATGGGCAGGGTGACAATCAATGGAACCCAGAGCCAGTTCAGTTGTAAGAAAAGCATCCCGTTGGCCTTATGGGAT
>JAZUMZ010000210.1:0-7817 GCA_045603885.1 Bacteroidaceae bacterium
GCAAGAGGCATACGCAGCTGAGCGTGAAGCCGAGGAAGCGCGCGCACAACGTGAGCAAGCCACACAGAAAGCTAACATCCTCGTACCTCAAGAGATTGAGAAACAGAGACGTATTATCGAGGCAGAGGCAGAAGCCGAAAAAATCCGTGTGAACGCAAAGGGTGAGGCTGACGCAATATTTGCCAAGATGGAAGCTGAGGCAAAAGGTCTGTACGAGATAATCACCAAGCAGGCATCCGGTTACGACAAGATGGTTCAGGCCGCAGGCGGAGATGCCAACAAGGCATACATGCTTTTGCTGCTTGAGAAGCTTCCTGAGCTGGTGAAGACCCAGGTAGAGGCCGTGAAGGGCATTAATATCGACCACGTAACTGTATGGGACGGAGGCAACTCTGCCGACGGCAAGGGGTCAACCGCCAACTTCCTGTCAGGGCTTATGAAGTCGGTACCTCCTCTCAACGAGCTGTTCGACATGGCTGGTCTGAACCTGCCTGAGTATCTTGCAAAGAAAAAAGAGGCAGAAACGCCTTCAAGTGAGACTGAGGCCGAGGAGGTGGAATAAAAAGATTGATACAATTTTCAAAATCTGGGGTGTCACACAGTTTTGTGACACCCCTGATTCTTTTACCTTGCCAATGCTTTGACATATATTGAGTAGAATGGAGTATTTGCAAGAAACTCTGTGATTTCAGGGTCCTCCATGGTCTGCTTGACACTCTCGTAAACCGACACATTTTTAAATCCAGGCTTGAGACGGTCGTCAAACTCAAGCTTAGAGCGGAATTTCTCCATATTCTGCTCTATCTCAGAAACAAAGAATGCAATTTTGAAGTAGTTATAGGGATTACCTGTCAAATCCGCAGGGTTATAGTTTTGTTTGTCAAAATACAGACGAAGGAATGAGTTCCGCTTAAACACATTCTGGTCCATGACAATAAAGTTCTCCATCACGTCGGGGTCAATAAGAGAGTCCACCTCCTGCTCCGTTTTTTTTGCGTTGAAGAAGTTTGTGTACTCGTTGTTCAGATTATACACCTTCTCTGACACCTCGGTGATTCTCACACCGGCAATGCTTGTCCTGTCGAGCTGAAGGCCGTCGATAAGCAATGCTCCTTTTGGATCCTTATCATTTACGATAAACCTCTCGATTTTATCCTCCCATCCTGTGCTCCACTCCTGCAACTCCATGTCCCCTTTGCGTGTGACCATTGCCTGAACATAGCTGTTGGGGTCGGAATGTCCTCCATGAATACCCTTGACAACAGGTGTGATAGACAGGTTGAGCGTTGACACCTTCGGATAGTGGTTGAATTTAGCCATCCTCTTCACGTAGTCGCATATGTTGTTCTCCACCCTTGAATCATAGAATATGAAGAAGAAAAGTTTCTTAGCCGCACCATTCTTCCCTCCCTCGAAATATGGTTCCGAGGCTATGAATATGTCGTGACCTTTCATAAGCCATGACTTAAACGAATCTTTCATATAGGGTGTAGAAGGATCAATAAGCTCACCGTCAGTGATTAGAATCGCCTCGTTATCACCCCCCACGATTCGTTTGAGGACTCCCTTAAGGTCGGGATTCTCATAGTTTCTCACTCCTGCAAGCAACTCACCCACTTTACCAGCCTCGCGTGATATATCCTGTCCTTTGATAGCATAATAGTTTTGGGCTTTTGCAGCCAGAATGGGTTTCATCACCTCCCAATAGAATTTAATCTTACCTTTCATCTCTGTGGCTGTTGTGTAGTCAACATACAAATCCACAGAATCTGGAATGATATGATGCGTGTGGGTTGGTGTGTATTGGTTATGGAATTCATAGATATACTCCACCTCCTCGGGTGTTTTCTCTTCGCATGAGCAGAAAGACAAAACAAGCGCAATCAAAAATGCCGGGAGGACCGTTGAAGTCTTTAAGATAGATGTCATAGGTGTTGTATTAAGTTTTAATTAGATAAAGGTTATATATTTCTACTGTTTTTTAGTTTTTTCCTGGTCATATGACTGTTTCATGTGGCGAAGAATGTCAGATGCAAAAATAAATTCTTCAAGAGGCTTGTTGTCTGCGTCGAAAATATCTTTGTTTGAGCCATTCCATTCAGCGTTGCCTTTATAAATGAATGTGATGTTCTCGCCAATTCCCATAACAGAATTCATGTCATGGGTGTTAACTATGGTTGTTATTTTGTCCTCATGTGTGATGCCTGCTATCAGCTGGTCAATGATGATGGATGTTTTCGGGTCAAGCCCAGAGTTAGGCTCATCGCAAAATAAATATTTAGGCTCCAAGGATATAGCCCTTGCAATTGCCACTCTCTTCTGCATACCTCCGGAAAGCTCACCCGGGAACTTCTGCTCCACTCCGTGAAGGTCAACCCTCTCCAAGCAGTTGACGGCCCGTTTCCTACGATCCTCCCAAGGCTTGTCGGAGAACATGTTCAGGGGGAACATCACGTTGTCGAGCACACTCATTGAGTCGAACAGGGCAGCGCTTTGAAATATCATACCCATCTCCCTTCTCAGCATCACCTGCTCTTTCTTTCCCATAGCGCAAAAATCACGTCCGTCGTACAAAATCTGTCCTTTATCTGGTATGAGCAGCCCCACTATGTTCTTCATAAGCACCGTCTTTCCGCTTCCGCTCTGACCAATAATGAGGTTGACCTCCCCGTTCTGAAAGTCGGCGTTGATATCATTCAGGACGGTGCGGCCATCGAAAGATTTGAAAAGATGGTTAACTTGAATCATATTAAATCAATATTATCTAAGTGAGCATGTTTGTGAGGAAAATATCAGAGAAAAGGATGTAGATGCTGCTGGTGACGACTGCCGATGTAGAAGCCTTTCCCACCTCAACCGAACCACCTTTCACCGAATAACCTTTATATGACGATATTGAAGTAATTATAAACGCATAGAATACGGCTTTAATCATTCCGCACCAGAAAAACCACTGGTTGAATGAATATCTGAATCCCTCGTTAAGCTCAGCCACAGTTGTTGTCCCGAGGAATGTTGTGGCAAAAGCTCCGATGACACCAGCAAAGACGCTAAGGGTAACGAGAACAGGCATTATTGTCATAAGCCCCATAACCTTAGGCAAAATAAGATAGTTCGCCGAATTAACCCCCATTATATCAAGTGCGTCTATCTGTTGTGTGATTCTCATGGTTCCAAGTTCAGAGGCTATGTTAGACCCTACTTTTCCTGCAAGAATGAGGCACATGATTGATGAAGAGAACTCCAGAAGCATGATCTCACGTGTGGTATATCCCGTAACCATTGTAGGCATCCAGGGGCTTTGTATGTTCAATTTGATTTGCAGACATATAACGGCTCCTATGAAGAATGAGATGATAAGCACAATACCAATGGAGTTGTAGCCCAACTGGTACATCTCCGTGACATATTGCTTCCAAAACATCCTCCATCGGTCGGGAATCGCGAGAGTCTTACCTATCAGCATAACATACTCTCCCAATCCATGCAGTCCGTCCTTAATAGAGACCATTATTAATTACAAATTACAAAATTTATGCAAAATTAGCAAAAAAGGATGAAAATTCGTCAAAAAGAAGATTTTTTTTGACATTACACTAATAAATCGGTAAAGAATTCGTAAATTTGGAGGTTAATATGCATAAAACTCTCAGATGAACAATGTCAGACGAACTGAAACGACATAACAACGGCGACGATGCCGTGCCCGAATACTCAGCAGAGCGAATGACTCTCTACACACGGAACTTGGTTAAGACCTACGGCAAGCGCACGGTCGTGAACGACGTGTCTATACACGTGAGGCAAGGCGAGATTGTAGGATTGTTAGGTCCGAACGGAGCCGGAAAGACAACGTCGTTCTACATGACCACCGGATTGGTCGTTCCAAATGGCGGCAAGGTGTTCCTCAACGACGAGGAGATTACAAAATACCCTGTTGCCCTCCGCGCCAAGGCCGGTGTCGGCTATCTTGCCCAGGAAGCATCAGTGTTCAGGACTATGAGTGTTGAGGACAATATCATGTCAGTCCTTGAGATGCGTCCAGAACTCAAACGTTCTGAGCGAAAAGAGAAGTTGGAGGAACTTCTCAACGAGTTTCGTCTGCAAAAGGTTCGCAGGAACAACGGCAACCAGCTTTCAGGAGGTGAGCGACGCCGCTGCGAGATTGCCCGATGTCTTGCCATAGACCCCAAGTTCATAATGCTCGACGAGCCTTTTGCTGGAGTTGACCCAATTGCCGTGGAAGACATCCAATATATCGTGTGGAAGTTGAAAGACAAAAACATAGGTATCTTGATAACAGACCACAATGTTCAGGAAACCCTGTGTATAACAGACCGTGCCTATCTCCTTTTCGAAGGACGCATTCTGTTTAAAGGCACTCCGCCAGAGTTGTCGGCAAACAAAATTGTAAGGGAAAAATATCTCGGATCGAACTTCGTGCTCCGTCCCAAGGACTTTCAGCTCATTGAGGAGAAAAAACTCCGCGAGGCTGAAGAAGAGATGTGAGAGGAAAGATGGAAAATATAGTATAATTAAGAATTACAAAATATTGTTGCAGATATGAAAAGACTGTTAATTCTATCTTTAGCGTTTATCACCGCAGGCGTGTCGCTTATCGCACAAGTTAGTAAGGAAGAAGCAGCTGATATTGCCTCTTCATTCCTACAGAAACGGCATAACCGTTCCAAAGACGGACGACGTGGCGTGGCATACAAACGTCCGTCTATGAAGGTGTCGGCTGTGAACAACGGCATCTATGCCGTTAAGATTGAGACAGGAGGATTTGTTCTCGTGGCCAACTCAGACAAGACTTATGAGATATTGGGTTACAACGAGAAAGGAAGTTTTGATACTAACTCCATGCCCTCCAACGTGAAAGCCTGGATGGAATTTATGGGACATGAGGTGGAGCAGATAAACCGCTCGGAAAAAGCTCTTTACAGATTGCCAGAGACAGACCGCTCAGCAATAGAGCCAATGACTACCAGCAAATGGAACCAAGGAGATATATTCAAAGGAGACGCCTTTAACTTCAAATGTCCTGTCTATTCAGGATATTATTGCTATACCGGCTGTGTCGCCACAGCCATGGCACAACTTATGTACTATCACAAATGGCCACAAGACGCCACAACAACCATTCCCGCCTACACCTCAAACAGCTCTATAGGTGTCCTCGATGAACTGGAGCCCACCGTATTCCAATGGGATGAGATGCTTGACGAATATATAGGAAAGGACCTGGCCAATGTTGACAGCGCATCTGCAATCGCAGTAGGCACACTGATGAGATACTGCGGCCAAGGAGCCAAGATGAACTACGGTCCCGGCGGATCCTCGGCCTCTGACGCTGCTGCCCTGGATGCCTTGAAAAACTACTTCGGCTACAACATAAACGCCTACTACGCCGACCGTTCCGACTACAGCCCTGTTGAATGGGACGAATTGATATACAGCGAGCTAAAAGCCAAGCGTCCTGTACTCTACTCGGGACAATCTACAGGAGGTGGCCACGCATTCATTTGTGACGGCTACGATGGCGAAGGCATGTACCACATCAATTGGGGATGGGGTGGAAACCACGACGGATACTATCTTCTGAACATCGCCAATCCTGGAAATAACGACGGCACAGGAGCGAGCCAGACCGAAGACGGCTATTCGTTCATCCAGAGCGCACTTATCGGTGTTCAACCGACCGAAATTCCCGCTGAGCCTCAGACCGGCCTTACCGCAGGCACCGTAAGCGACAACGGCGAATCACTTACTATAGATATCCGCAACCTGACAGGAGCTACCCTACCCGGCCGTATATATTTTGGATACGGAGTGATTGACGATGAAGGCAATGTGGTTGAGATGCTTCAGAATTCCTATGTCAATGATTTAGGCAACAATTACGGATTCTCCACATACTCACTGCAGCATAGCACCATCTCCAACAAGCTGGATGACGGTATATACAAAATCAGCGCTGCCTACAGCAACGACGAAGGTGTCACATGGCAAGCCTGCTATGGCTCGGACAAGAACTATGCCGTCGTGACGGTTGCTGACAAAGCAGTAAGCAATGTAGAGATTCACCCTCTCACATGCGAGATTGTCATAGAGTCCGCTGAAATAACAACCACCGGCTACACGGGGATTGAGCAGGAGCTTAAGGTAACCTTCAAAAACAACACGGCAGAATACTATAACGGTACGATAGCCATGTTTATCGACGACGATGCAGACTACACAAACTATCTTTACACCACATCCAAGCACATTGCCGGTGTTTATCTCAACGCCAACGCCAGCGACTCGGCTTACTATTACTTCACTCCTGAGACCGACGGCGAGCACACGCTCTATTTCTGGGCTGTGGAAGACAAGGTTATAGGCGGTTACTATCAGCATGTTATCAATCGTTTGTTAGGCACAGCAAAAGTATCAACAGAGACACAAACCGAAGAGGGAGAGCTGACAGCAACCATAAAGGTCAATGACATCGAACAGACAGGCGAAAGGAACTACCTGCTCCAACAGGACTTCGGCGGCCAGTTCACAATCAGCAACACCACCCGGGAGACAAAGAGCGGATTATACTTCTTCATGTTCAAAGATGATACACGTTATTCACAATTCAACTATTCTCTCAAGCCCCACAAGACCATGACTTTCGACCTGAACGATGCGACACTGGACTACGGAAAGACCTACACATTCCTGGTTTATTTCGGAAATATTTCTGATGACAACATTATCGGCTCATATACTTTCCATGTAACCAAAGGAATAAAAACCTACAGTGCAGACGGCACTATGACAGAACTTCCATTCAGTCCCACTGTGGAAGTACCAGACACAGCCTGCTCGGCAGACTTCAGCCAGACCGCTCTTGACGGCTGCACATCTTTCAGTCTCTCTGACAATCCTAACTGTCTGTATCATTTCGCAACATCCCAACAGGCACCAGAAGCTTTTGAGGGCAGCAACGTGGTTGTAGGCGGCAAAGCCACGACTCTTACCGTCACTCCAGGCCACGACTTCTACACTCCGGTTGACTTCACTGCCCAGACAGCGACATACACGACATCTTTCACCGGCAGCGGTATGGGAAGTGACGGATGGAGCACTCTTGTATTGCCGTTCACTGCAAGTCAAGTGGCTTGTGGCGACTCTATCCTCTCATGGTTCACAAGTCCAGACGACAAGAGCAAGAACTTCTGGCTCTATCAGTTCCTGAGCCAAAACGACAGCGTGGCACATTTCGGATATGTGAGCGGCAACAAGCTGAACAGCGGCACACCTTACCTCATCGCAGTTCCCGACACCACATGGGGCGAGAAATGGAATTTAGGCGACAAGCCTTTGACCTTCAGCGGCTCAAATGTTGAGATTCATTCCGAAGGATTAGACAGCATTGAAGGCACGGAATATGTGATGCATGGCACATTCCGCTCAAAAGCAATCAGCAGCGGATATGTTCTGAATGATACCGGCAGTGAGTTCTCAGCCATTGGCGATGCCCCCGTGACAGTGTCGCCTTTCACCGCTTATTTCACGAAGTCAGACAACGTAACCAGTGAGAGCCGCCTGAGAATTGTTATTGACAACGGCACAGCAACAGGCATAAAAACACCTTTCATGCCAAATGACTCACACGAATTGAAGTCAGACGACAGCTGGTATTCTCTCCAAGGAATCAGAGTCAGTCATCCAACAAAGGGAATTTATATCCACAACGGCAGGAAAGTGGTGATTAAATAAGCACGATTTTCCAGAATGCATCAACCCCGAACCCTGAGAGGGTTCCATATTCATAACCCCGG
>JAZUMZ010000211.1:0-25913 GCA_045603885.1 Bacteroidaceae bacterium
TTTCTTTGTTCTTCTTCTTCTTTACGTCTTCTTTCTTTTTCTTCCTTTCTTTTTCTTTCAGCTTCTTCCTTTCTCTTTCTTAATTCTTCTTCTCTTTTTTTTACCCTCTGGCGAATCTCTTCCTTGTGCTTGGCTGAGGCAGAGCCGTGCCCACCAGTGTGGTAGCCTTTCTTACGTGCTTTGGTCTTCACGCGCTCATCGTCATCTTTCTTCTTGCGGCCTGAACCACTGAAGTTGATGCCTCGCATTATCGCATATTGGATTTCTTTCTCGTCAGCCATGAGATTAAAGTTAAAAAGTTGTATTGTAAAATATACAAATGGATTGTATATGTCGGAATCTTAATGGTGGAATAGTCTTATTCCCGTGAATGCCATCGCAATGCCGTATTTGTCGCAGGTCTCTATCACGTTGTCATCCCGGACGGAGCCTCCGGCTTGGGCAATATACTCCACTCCTGACTTGTGGGCACGTTCGATGTTGTCGCCAAATGGGAAGAATGCGTCGCTGCCGAGGCACACACCTTTGTTTTGGGATATCCAGGCTTTCTTCTCTTCTGAAGTCAATGGAGAGGGCTGCTCTGTGAAGAACTGCTGCCATGTGCCATCACGAAGTACATCCTCATATTCGTCGCCTATGTAAACATCTATAGTGTTATCGCGGTCAGCCCGGCGAATACCTTCCTTGAACGGCAGGGACATTACCTTCGGACATTGGCGAAGCCACCATATGTCAGCCTTGCTACCGGCAAGGCGGGTGCAGTGGATGCGGCTTTGCTGTCCTGCTCCGATACCGATGGCCTGACCGTCTTTAACGTAGCATACAGAATTGGACTGTGTGTATTTCAGTGTGATGAGAGCAATTTTTAAGTCGCGTTTTGCCGACTCAGGGAAATCCTTGTTGCTCGTAGGAATATTTGCAAACAAATCGTCACTGTTGAGATCCACTTCGTTGCGGCCCTGCTCGAATGTGATACCGTAAACCTGTTTGTGCTCTATGGGGTCTGGCTTGTAAGTCGGATCTATCTTGATGACATTGTATGTGCCCTTGCGTTTGGCTTTTAAAATCTCAAGAGCGGCTGGAGAGTAGGATGGTGCGATAACTCCGTCGCTTACCTCACGTTTAATTAACAATGCCGTAGCTTCATCACACTCATCGCTCAATGCAATGAAATCTCCATAAGATGACATCCTGTCTGCTCCGCGTGCACGGGCATATGCGGTGGCGATAGGAGAGAGCGGAATGGAGATGTCGTCAACAAAGTAAATCTTGCGCAGTGTGTCGCTCAGTGGCTCTGCAACTGCGGCGCCAGCTGGACTGACGTGCTTGAACGATGCTGCTGATGCGAGTCCCGTGGCTTTCTTCAGCTCACTGACAAGCTGCCATGCGTTCAGAGCATCCATGAAGTTGATATACCCTGGGCGTCCGTTGATTACTTCAATTGGCAGCTCTCCATTCTCCATATAGATGCGTGCCGGTTTTTGATTCGGGTTGCATCCATACTTTAACTCTAATTCTTTCATACTTTAGAACTTTTTTTGTCAAATTGATTCTTGAAACAGTATAATTATGGACTGTTTACTATATTTTTCTGCAAATTTACAAAATAATGGGCAAATAATTACATTATTTATTCTAAAATGGGAAAAGTTTTTATAAATTCGCAGAAATTTTGTTTTTTAAACCAAATTATGAGCAAAAATATTACAATTTTCTTTTTATCTTTTTTACTTTTAACGCTCACATCCTGTAAGGATGAGCATGACGGAACAGACAGCCAGGGAGAGGCGGAGCAGACGATTTTGCTTTATTTCCCATGGTCAGGGTCTGACACAACAACAGGATTGTATGGTCTCATAACCGATAATCTTAACGATATAAAGACTGTAATCGCAAATAAAAAGGGACTTGGAAACTCAAGGGTGATGTGTGTAATGTCGGATTCTAAATCATCGGCGGTTATGTATGAGATAAGGTATCGTAAAGGAACATGTATATGCGACACCATCAAGAGGTTCAATAATCCGGATTTGACCCATTCAGAGGGAATCAGTACCATTTTAAATGCTGTAATAAACGCTGCTCCGGCAAAAGAATACGGCATGATTGTGGGTTGTCATGGAAGCGGATGGCTGCCGGCAGAGGATTCTGACTTTGCGAAGACACGGTCATACGGTGGGGTGGGTGTCAAATATTCAGCGAACATAGACCAGCTTTCCGAGGCAATAAAAGAAACGGGACAGAAATTACAGTTTTTGCTTTTTGACGATTGCTATATGGCTAATGTTGAGTTGGCTTATGAGATGAAGGATGCTACAAACTGGCTCATTGCGTCAACGAGTGAGGTTATAGATAAGGGGATTCCATATGCCCAGGTGTTTGAGTGCCTTCTGAATAATCCTGATTACGAGAGTTTGGTGAGTGGGTTCTATGACTATTATTCAACATATTATTACCCTTATGGAGCATTGTCTGCTATCAACTGTGAGGCTGTGGAGAATATGGCTGATGTCATGAGAAAAATCAATAAGGATTGGACTGCTGAATCATCTGTCATTTATCAGATACAAACACTGGATGGCTATTCCCCGTCTGTGTTTTTTGATATGGGTGATTATGTAAGGCATCTGTGTGCCGACCCGGTTCTTCTTGAGGAGTTTGAGGGTGCATTGAAGGAGCTGGTGCCGTATTTCAAAACCACAAAGTATATATACAGTGAACTGAGCCATTCGGCATTTAAAGTCAACACCTTCTCTGGTATCACAATCTCCGACCCGTCAATAAATAAGATTGCCGCAGGGAAAACCGATACAAAGTGGTGGGAATCAACCCATTAGTCTTTTTATGTTTTTTTAACATCTATATATTGCTATTTATCGTAACTTTGCATCGATTTCAAACAATATACATAAGCGTTTAACAACATAAATTAATTGTAGTTTTATGGCAAAATCATTAAAGCTCGACGAACTTACAAAAAGTAACATATGGACAGTGTCTGAGGCTGAGCTGAATAAAATGCTCATCGACGGAAAGAAAAAGGATAATTTCGCAGATAACGAGGCGCATTATATGAATATCATACGTTCTGTCTTCGATATTCAGTATTTTGACCGGGAAGATGAAAAAAAGAAGGCAAAACTGGAAGAGGAACAATATGATTTGTTTTACACAACCAGTGAAGGAGAAAACAATGCAGTAGCAATCAGAAAACGTAAAATTAATAAAATAACAGACCTTACACTCGAGAATATATACCACCTGACAGCAGAGGATATCCTGTCTCTCATCGATAAGAATATGGGTACAGGATGGCAGGGCCTGCCTCTGTCTATTCAGGATATAATAGAGTCGGCGTTTTATGTGGATGTGTCATTACTTCCAGAATATGCCATGCATAAGAAAGGTGGAATGATTGACCGGAGAAAAGGAGATGGATATGAAATCCTGGAGATTGCCAGGGGGAACTGGGTTGAGGCTATTTTCATAAAACAGAAGCCCAAGCCAGAGAAACTTCATTTCTCGTATAACGGCAATACCTACAAAGAAGATGTTCAAGATGACGATGAGGATGATGAGGACGACGATATCATTGATATTGATGAGCAAGATGATGTGACTCCAAATTCAGATGACGATGGAGATGACGATGATGCTGAGGAGCAGGAGCCTGATATTGAGGATATCGATGTTATCGATGAGGATGATGAGGACGACGAGTGATATTATTCAATACTTAAGCATATTAACAACAGTTATAACAGTTCCGCCGGAAGAGAAACTTCCGGCGGAACTGTTGTGTCTGGTTCTATTGTGAATAGTTTAGAAGTTTACACTTCAAATTATGATGCAAACTCAGCAGCATCATCTGTTAATGCGAGTGAACCTTGTGTGTCTATGTTCACTTTTGCTGAATGTAACGGGGTGGAGGAACCGAAAGAGTTTGTTTTTGGCGCGTCGAGAAACACATATTCAAAATTGTTGCTCTTTGCTGAAGGGTATTGGCTGCGAGAGTCAATGTCCTGACGGTTCTGAAGGTGGTCTATGATTCTCTCATAGCAGTGCATGGCACTGCCTGCGATGAGTTTTGCACGGAATCGGGTGTCAACATATTTACATTTGCCGGTGTCGGGATTCTGGAGCACCCGCTTAAAAGTGATAGTAGCGTCATACCAGCCGACATGTGGCTCGTTTAACGCCTCAAGAAGAGAGCGTTTGCGGTCTGACAACAGCATCCGTCCTTCAGACTTCTGCTCCTTGCGAAGACGTTCCTGATCTTTGAACTCTTCCAATGTCTGTGCATCTGTCTTCAAAAACAGAACATAGTTGCTGTAGCTCACTTTCAGCCGGAACGGAAAAACACCGTCTGACTCAGCAAAGGTCATAACACGGTTTATGGTGTTTTCATCAACCTTAATCTCGTTTATTGATTTTAAAAAACTGACAACCTCATCCATATTGGTTGCCAAGGTCTCATGGTCGAAATACCTTACGTAAAGATTCATCGTGCGTGTAATTACAAATTTTTTGCAAAATTACAAAAAATATAGAAGATTGACGGAGGAAATGGCATTTTATTGTATGATAAAATGTTAAAAATGTTAAAAAATATAATATTTGCTTGTGTGGTTTGTAAAAATTCCGTTAATTTGCAGTCGGTTTTTTCAGAAGTGAGGATTTAGATATCTACTTTTGATACATATTTTATTAATCCTAAAAGTATTGCCTATTGATCATACATTACGCAGAATCAACTTTTTAGCATAATGAAGAAAATGACAGATCGGACCGACGAGCAGTTGGTTGACGCTTATCTGAAAGGCAATAACGCAGCTTTCGACATCCTGCTTAAGAGATACGAAAGAAAAGTTTTCTCTTATATAGTTTTTTCAGTGAGAAACGAAGAGGTGGCGCAAGACCTCTTTCAAGATTGTTTCATGCGCATTATTACCAAGCTACATTCCGGACTCTACACAGAGAACGGAAAGTTTGCGTCGTGGGTAATGCGTATAGCCCATAATCTGGTCATAGATTATCATAGGCAGAATCAGGGGAATAATGTGGTGTCAAACGATGAGTCGGACTACGACCTTCTTAACGACACAAACATTGCAATGGATTACAGCCGGGAGCAGGAAATAGTTGACATCCAGACTCTAAATGATGTGAAAGCGCTCATCAGAAAGCTTCCTCAGAATCAAAGGGAGGTGGTTCTTATGAGATTCTATGAGGAACTCAGCTTCAAGGAGATTGCGGAAAACACAGGGGTGAGTATCAACACTGCGCTCGGACGTATGAGATATGCACTCATAAATCTCCGCCGTTTGGCGGAGAAATATGATGTCTGCATGGTTGGATAATCATAAATACATTATATCATCTTCTTTGACTATGGCCGTGCCTTCCAGCACGGCCATGTCTGTTATAATGGATATCCTTTGACGAATTCACATCTTTGTTGTCTTTTACGGTGTCTTTCCTATCTTGGTTTTCAGTATTCTTTTCTCCACTTCCCAAACTGTTTCCAGTAAAGTCTGAAGTGGAGTCATTTGAAATACTGTCATAGTCTATACTGTCAAGTTGTTCTTCATCTCTATGGTTGTCATCCCAATATTCATATTCATCCATAATCTGGTCTTTGTGCAATTCGGCAACTTCCCCGGCAATAGATATTCCGGATAATGTGATTGTTACTATTGAAGTTATCCATATGATGAACCAAACCCACCGTTGTAACATACTCATCGACTGTACTTTCCCTGAGCTGCTTAACAAGGAGTGGAATGCACAATAGCCCGGTATGAAAAATATCAAAAGCAGACTAATGCCAAACAAAATACATGTGGCCGGGTATTGTCCGTAAATATATATAAGGTCGTGGTCAATCAAGCGTGATGTGATATGTCCTTCTGGTGATACCATCAGGCTAATGCATGCTGTGATTGTTATTACGAAACAGACGAACATAAATAGGCAGAACAGCCCGACGAAAATCTTCGCCATAATACCTATAAACGAGAACAATGCGCTCATACATCCTTTGTTGTCTGAGCCATTACGGAGACTGTTGGCAGCCTGCTCTTGTGCCTTGGCCTCTTCGGATAGTTCAGATGCCAGGTTCTGTGGATTAACCTCAATGCCCTTCATTCGCAGGCGGTCTTCAGGACTCTTTGCAGCCGGGGCAAGGAAGGCCAAAAGAATATATGCACAAATAGGAAAGCTGAAGATAGGGAATATATGCATGTTATTGAAGAATCCCCAGCTGCTGACTCCGTTCCATAAAACAACAAACAGGATGAATCCCAGTCGCCATACAAGTGGATCACCGCCGAAATATTTCGATGCACCCGAAAGTACACCAGCTATGAACTTGTCTTTTGTGTCACGGTAATATTTTTTCTTGACTGGGCCTGAGAAAATGTTGGAAGACATGTTTACTCTCTGATTATTATGATTGCTTTGACTATTCTGATTATTCCGGGGATCCTGATTGTTTTGACTGGCGGTTTCCTGATTCCCTTCGTTCTTTTGGTCATCCATCTCTTCGGGATTACCTATTTGTTTTATTATTGTCTCAACGTGTTCAATAGCTATAGCCTGGACACCGGTCTCTTTTAGCTCGTTGAACAACTCACACACTCTGCGCTCTATGTCGTCAACAATTTCGTCACAGCTCTCTTCCTTACGGAAATACTGGCGAAGGCTTGACAGATAGTTATCAAGAAGTTGATATGCGTCTTCGTCTATGGCAATCAGCTGCCCGAACATGTTTATTGTAATATTCTTTTTCATTTTACTCAATTTTTTATGTGGTTAACAAATTGTAGTTTCATTTGATGTGTCGATAGACTTTATTTTAGCGACAGTGCTGGATATCTCGTACCACGCATTGTCCAGTTCTTTGAGGAATTCCTTGCCCGACTCTGTCAGTGCATAGTATTTCCGGGGCGGTCCCTGGGAGCTCTCTTGCCACTCGTAGCTTAACAGACAATCGTTCTTCAATCTGGTTAGAAGAGGGTAGAGCGTACCCTCAACAACGAGAAGATCTGCGTCTTTAAGACGTTTGATGATGTCTGAGGTGTAAGATGCCTCACGCTCCAATAAAAGCAGAATGCAGTATTCAAGCATCCCTTTCCTCATCTGTGATTTGGCGTTGTCTATGTTCATAATGTTTTGATTATGTTGATTAAATTCTTCATAATGTGATTTTCGATGCAAAATTATAAAATTATATAGTACTATGCAATACAAGGTACTATATTTTAACACAAATTAACCTATAAGCGGCCCTATTGCCATATTTGTCATAATACTTTACTTATATATGTGGACATACCATGGGCATCTATTACCAGTCGGGGGATTTCCCTATCTGGTTTAGGGATAATATCCGACTTCAGAATTAATCTTTCTTGATTCTATTCTGTCAAAACAACAGAAACGAGAATTATTAACCAGGACAATGACCTGATAAGGTCGGAAGTCCATAATACAAGAACAATTATGAAAAAGAACATTATGAAGGTCCTCATGATAGCAGTTTGCATCTCTGGAGCAACAGTCAACAACGTAATGGCTGAAAACAACTCAAAAACAGTGAACATAGAGCAGCAGCATCCCCGCTCAATGTCTATGCGAACCACTCAGGTTTCTATCGGACACACTACGACCCGGGAGCGTAATCAAATTAAAAGCCAACTTATGAGGACTCCAGGGATCAAACGGGTGTCTTTCCAGATGAACACTGTTACTGTCACTTATAGCACCCGGGTGATGTCGTCTGATGAGGTACGCAAGATCGTAAAACGCACTTACCGCAATGTAGTAAATGTTGATGGCAAATACAATGGTAATTATAACCACCACGGAAATAACAGCCACCACAACAATTACAATCATGTTAGTAATCATGACAATCACAATAATCATTACAACAACTACGGCGACAACCATAACAACGGCCATGGTGGAAACCTTTACAACAATCAGCCTAAAACAGGACGCTATTAATAGTTTTAATCAACGAAAAAAGGAGTGCTTGGCACTCCTTTTTATTTATTAATTAGGGTTCACTGATTTATAGCAACTTGCTGAATTTTAAGAATTTATAACGTTCTTTCCTTGTTGGTTTCAGTAGAATTTACTATCTTTGTATGTTAAAAGCAAGTAGAAAGGCATGAAGTACTATTCACAATACACCATGTATGACCTGTTTGGATTGCATCAGTCCCTATCAGGGTTGAACAAGTCAAACCGATGGGTTAAACTTGCCGACAATCTGCCATGGTACAAGATAGAAAAAGAGTACAACAAGCGTCTGAACAACGCTCATGGTGGTGCGGGCAACAAGCCTGCCCGAATGGTTATCGGTGCAATCATAGTAAAACACACAGAGGGTCTGAGTGATGAAAAAACCATCCAGGTCATCAGCGAGAATCCCTATATGCAATATCTGTTGGGACTCCCCGCTTTCACTGACAAGCCGGTGTTTTCTCCCGAATTGTTCGTACTGCTCCGTAAGCGCCTGGACGAGGATTTTTTCAATAGGTTGACATTGCTTCTGGCCGAGGCGGACGGCAGCGTTCCCGAGAAAGAGACAAAGGATTCTGAGGACAATGAACACGGAGGCACACTGAAAGTTGACGCCACCTGCTGCAACGCCGAGGTTCGGTATCCGACCGACACCAACCTTCTTGAGGATGGAAGCAGGCTGATTGACCGTTTGCTTGACAAGATCTGCGCCCGTTGCAATGTCAGGAAACCTCAGACTCGACGCGCAGAAGCCCGAAAGGCTTTTGTTGAGTGCACCAAGAAGAAAAGAAAGGGGAAGAAACTGATAGACAAGACAAAATTGAGCCAGATACGATGCCTCCAGGCTGATTTTCAGATATTTCTTGATTTTCTGGGGAAACTTCAGTGTGACATTCTGAAATGCTTCAGCCGCCATGATTTCAAGTGTCTTAAGGCTACCTTCAAGATGTTCGAACAGCAGAAGATGATGTTCGAGACAAATACCCGTACCTGCGCAGACCGCATCATCAGCATCTATCAGCCGCACCTGCGCCCGATTGTCAGAGGCAAGGCGAAGGCGAAGGTCGAGTTCGGCGCAAAAATTTCTGCCAGCATCGTAAACGGCTACACCTACGTGGACAAACTCAGCTGGGACGCATACAACGAGGGCGGCGACCTCATCACTCAAACAGGCCTCTTCAGACAGCGTTTCCACCTTCTTCCCAACGAGATACAGGCCGACAAGATTTATCTTGGGACCTCTAACCGAAAGTATATCAAGGAGAACCATATAAATTGCTTTAACCGACCTTTGGGCAGGCCACCGCAAGAAGAGAACGACAAACGTCTGGAGGATAAGAAAAGGGCGGTCGGAGAACGGAATGAGATTGAGGCTACTTTCGGAACCTCAAAGAGGGTCTATCGGGCGGACAACATCCGGGCAAAGCTTGACGAGACTGCAGATACTTGGATAGGAGCTTGCTTCTTCGCAAAGAACGTAATGAAGTTCCTAAGGGGACTTCTTTGTCTCATTTTTGAAAATCTTGCGAAAATCGGCCTCTTGAATCGTTTTTCCAGAGGAAAGGTCTGTGTCGATACGATTATGACTGTCTGAGAAAATATTTTGAGGAAATAAATTAGCGAACCCTATTTACAATATTTTTGCGTTGGAATCGACAAAAAATCGACAAAAATGCCTTACTTTGTCACTTTTTTGTTAATTCGTTTTCGTATGTGCCGGAAATTTTGTAATTTTGAGCCGTATTTCTCGAAAGAGAGTACATTACATATTTGCTCAAATCGTCTTCCGAATCAGCACCTCGTAAAACGAGTATAACGAGCAAAGACTAATTCCTGTTTGGAGCCGCGTATAAGCGTAGGCTTCATCCATAAGGAATTAGGGTCGTGCTGAACCTGGAAGACGTATGGCGGTGGTCTGCGCTTCCTTTTTGCCCAAAGGTTAGTGCTGATTAAGCCATGAACGAGAGTACTAACCGCTAAAGCGAAGAGCAAATATGAATGTTCCGCTTGCGCTCAACTATATAGAAATCCAGATAGGATTAAAGGGATATAGAAGAAAGTCCTCAGCGTTCAGTCAACAGACTGACGTTGTAGGACTTTCTGCGTAATTATTTTTTTCTTACTTTTCTTGGTTACAATTAATAACGATTCTTCATAAACAAATAAAAACATGATACAAGAAATTGAAATATCCAAAAGGCTGGCTACAACATTGAAGCAGGTTGAACCTGTTTTATTGCAGCATCATAAAGACGTTGAGGTGGAAAACATCAAGAAGATTCTTTCTGATGTGTTATCAAATAATATTTCCATATTAGTATGTGGTGAGTTTAAAAGAGGGAAATCTTCTTTTATCAATGCTTTTTTAAATGAAGATATATGCCCAACAGATGACGGTATCGCAACATCTGTTGTCTCAATAATAAAATACGGGCCAAAAAGGAAAGTAACGAGATTTTATAACACCCCATCATCAAAAGATCTACAGCAAGAAGAAATCCCATTTGAAAGTATCGAGAAATACGCGAAAGGATCAAGCTTAGAGATAGACAACACTATGATGTTGGTTATAGAGGTTCCATCTTCTAAATTAGAGAATGGTCTTACCTTAATTGATACTCCAGGAGTTGGAGGATTAGATTCTCGACATCTTTATCTTACACTCTACGTTTTACCAAAAGCTGATATCGTATTCTTTATGATTGACGCAGGTGAACCGTTGAGTAGCACAGAACTTGACTTTTATAAAGAGAAAATTGTAAAATATTCAAAGAAGAATATTGTTGTATTCAATAAAGCAGATTTAAAGACAAAGGAAGAGGTAAATCAATTAATAGAGGATGCAAAAAACAAAATCTCGGAGCATTGTGAAATTGTGGCACCTACTATTGTTCCAGTCTCTTCTGCTCATTGGAAAATGTACAACTCCTTCGGAAGTGAAAAAATGCGTCAGTCTTCGCATTGCGATGAAGTAAACGAGATTGTTGATACGCTTATTCCTGAATATCGCAAAGAATTGCTAAGTTCGGCCAAAGTGTTGTTGGTAAAAGCGATACAAGAAGTTCTTCAGAACATGCAATTCCAACTTAATCAAATGGAGAAGCCAAATAATGACGATGCCGAACTGTTCTCCCAAAAGCTGGAAGAACTAAAGAAACTCCAAAAGGATATAATCACTCCCTCATCGGATCTGAGAAAGAATATTGGTTTAATTTTGAAGAAATCCCAAACAAGCGTTATGAGCGAGTTGACCCATCAAAGCATCTTGTTCTCTACGGATTGTTTAGACACTTTATTAAAGGATGAGAGATCCAAAGGGGACAATGGTGGTCAGTGGGTCCTTCAGCAAATCAACATGGGGTTAGAGGCTCTTGCTGCAGAGGTTGACTTGAAAATTGACGCTGGTTTTGATGCCGTAAATGAAATGCTTGGCGGAGAGATAGATATCGTGCATAACCGTTTCACTCAAACAATACAGGTTGACTTATCGCCTGCAGAAAAATCTTTTACAGATAAAGCCTGTGGATTAGCAAGGCATAGTCTTCCAGGATTGGGTGTCGCTGGCATATCAGAGATGCTAATCACCGCTATGATTAATCCCGTGATAGGTGCTATTGGTGGACTTGCGTTAGGAGCAGCATTCATTTTCAAGAGTCACAAAGACAGTAATGACATGTCAAGAACAATCGAATTAAAGTCGAAACTTGGGCCACAAATTACTGTAGCTATGGCGGACTTGAAAACTTATGTACAGCAACGGTTTGATGAATTTAACGACAATCTTTTAAGCTGTTTGGAGAGTATTTCAAATGGCTTGGTTGCAGATATTCAAGAAGTTCTGGATGCGCTTAAAGATTGTGAGAACGACAAGCAAAAGTTTGCCAAGACACAAAGTCAATTGACAAATCAAATTAAAATGCTTGACACAATAGCAAAACAGACTCAGTTGTTAATGTCAAACCCATTTGAGAAATAAGAGATGGCTACAGACAATGTATATAACAAGTTAATGCAATGCCTCCTTGATTGTAAAGCAGCAATTGGGGAGAGCGAATGTGTTAATCTTGAAACATGCATAGACCAAGCCATAGAAAAATTGTCTAAACCAATTGAAGTTGCTATCATTGGGAAAATCAGCAGTTCAAAATCGACTTTGGTTAATGCTTTGTTAGGAGAAGCAGAAGTGGTTCGGACTGGTCAGATGGAAGAGACTTTCAATGTTAGTTGGATTAAATATGGAGACTCAAATGGTGATATAAAGGTTTTCTTTAAGGATGGTTCAATGAAAATAGTACCACGAAAAGATTGGATAAGATGGACATCTCATCAAGAATCAAATGAACTTAAAGAAAGTGTCAGCTACATTGAAGTTACTTACCAGCACGACATCTTGCAAAGGATTAATATAATTGACACCCCGGGGTTAGATGCTTTGTCTGAAATAGATTCTAAAAATACTATAACATTCCTTAAGAACGTTCATCCAGATGCTGTTGTTATGCTTTTCACTAAGAGTATAGCAGAATCTACCATGTCTGTGCTGAATGATTTTGTATCGGTTAACACAGATAGTTCTTTCGTTTTAAGCCCATTAAACGCTATTGGCGTTCTTGCAAAGGCAGATACTATGTGGTCTGTTTTGAATCCAAAGAAGGATATTTTAGGTGAAGGGAAGAGGGTTATATATCAAACATTATACGAAAAATATCGAGAAGTAAGGCATTCAATATTTGACATCTTCCCTTTATCAGCATTAATGGGACTCGCTGCTTCAACAATCAGTAACGATGATGTTGTTTGCCTTAAGCTGCTTTCACTTATTCAAGAGCCTTTGTTAAATGACATGTTTTCTTCGCCAGAATTTCTTTTTGACGAAGAATATGCCGTAGATGTTACCATAGCAGAAAGGAAAAGACTATGGCAAAAGTTTGGAATGTATGGTTTGTTTGTTCTTGTTGATTATTTGAAACAGAATACACTGGCGACTCGATACGATTTATCACAAGTGCTGATGAAAAAGAGTGGATTTGAATCTTTCCAACGAATGGTTATTTCACATTTTGGAGATCGCTCGACTTTAATTAAAGCTCAAAACTCCATAGCAGCAATAAAGGAGGCTTGTCTTACAGAAAGACAACGCAACGACATTTCCAATCAAGATATTCATACAATTGACGATATTGAGAAAAAATTGTTGTCAGTTTTGCTTTCAATACATGAATATCAAGAATGGAATTACCTAACGAAGATTTATACAGGTAAAGAAAAGGTAGATGATTCTATCAAAAAGGAATTTCTCACGATATGTGGGGAGAATGGCGCTTCAGCTTATGAAAGATTATCAATGCCATCTTCATCATCTATAAAAGATTTGAAAGAGAAAGCAACAGAAAGAGCCTTGTTTTGGCAACGTAAATACAATATTTATTCGATGACAAGTCCTTCTTCTGCTTCCTTAATAAAGGTAATGCAAATGTCATACAACGTAATCATCAAGGAATTGGAAGAGATAGACGTAAAGATGTGCGAAGCAAAAAGGATATTAAACGAGTGTGTGCAATTCGTCTATGGTGAATCAATTAATGTAGAAAGAATATGAGTTGGATTGCTATTAATATAGGAACATACAATTCTTCCGCAGCAATTGAGATTGGCGGAAGAATAACTAAAGTACGACCTTTGGGTAGTTCTTTAGATACATGTTCATTTCCAACTGTGGCATATGTCACAGAAGATCACCACATTCGCGTATGTGCGGAAGCAAATGCATGGAAGTGCCAAGATCCTTCTCGTTATATAAAGGATTTCAAATACGACATTCATCAGGAACAATTAGCATTCCTTGGTGTTTCTTATTGTGACATCATTTCTGCTATTCTTAAAAGCATAAAGGTCTCTGCCGAAGCGATGTTAGGTGGCCAACAAATAGAGGACGTGCTTTTGTCCATCCCTAATCACTACGGAACATCTGACCCCAGAGTTGATATTTTAAAGAATGCAGCACAAGCAACAGGATTCAATCGTATAGATTTCATAAAAGAGGCTCTTGCCACCTCATATCATTATAGTATTGATAATCAAAATGGAGTAGCTTTAATTTATGATTTAGGAGAGATGATGTTTGTACCTGCTCTTGTTAGAAGTGATTCGGGTGGTACAACTATGATTGCATCATCTTCTGGTATCGAAGCGGGTGGTAAATATATAGATGAAATGCTCTATAAGAGCCTTTTGGCTTCCAATAATATTGAATATGCTGCTGATGATGATGTACAGATTCAACAAATAAACTCAGTGATGGCAATGTGCCGTGAAATAAAGGAACAGTTGTCTGAGTTTGAAAGCGTATCTCACCCTGTGCCCATAAAAGGAGCAGGTGTCTTTAGTGTTAACAGAAAGGAATTCGAAGCATCCATATCTTCAATGTTGGAGAAAACTTATGCAGAATGTGATTCCTTGTTGCACCATGCAAATCTGGAATGGAAAGACCTTACTCAAATTATATTGGTTGGAGGCTCTTCCAATATACCTTGCGTCACAACGCTTTTCCAAAAATATCTAAGCGGGAAAGATGTAAACATCAATATTGTTCATAACCAATCTGTGGATGGTGTATATTTGGACCCAACATATTCTATCAGTTTGGGGACGATAAAATATATTCAAGAATGCAACAGGAATATATCTCAACATAACCCAATAGATGATGAATGTTTGTCGAACAAAGAAGTTGGTATAAGGTTTTATAATGGCATCGACAGACCCAAAAACTGGCTCATGGCAGCATTTAACTTCTACAAGGTGCTGTTGGAGAATGAAGATAACGAGTGTTACAATAACATATTGCAAATCTTCCAATATATTATTGAGCACCTTCGTATTGTAGATGGAACATTGGAATTAGAGCCAATTTTAGATGTCGTTGGCGAAGATAGTGTTGATCTGTTAGTAGAATACCTTTGTCAGTTACAAGTGAGATATGAACGACTTGGGTACGATACTTTTGTACAAGAGATATACAAACTACAGTTTTGGATCGAAATAATAAAAAGCATTAATCATGGTTAGATAAGTTATGAAAAGAGTCAAGACTGATACAATATATAATGTTGCTTCCTCTATATATAATACAGTGGAAGAATATTTAGCGCATGCCATCGACGAATGGGAAAGAGTAAAATCTTGCTGTAATGTGGAGATGAAAAGAAAAATATTAAAAGAATATCTACAAAACGCAAGTAAAATCAGAGAGTATTTTCCGAATCATCGAGTATTTCCAGAAGCTGATAGTATTAAGATTTCCCGTGAAACATTTATATAAACATAAAATTTTTAAAATATTTGATTATGATTAAATTTAAAATTCCCGCAGGCAAACTCGCAATGGACGATGCCGCACTAAAAGCAAAAAGAGAAGCACTTAAGCAGAGTCTCCTTCAAGGTAAGAAGGTAACCATTAAGCCTGATGGTAAAGTTTCTGAAGGTGGAGGAACCGGTATGAATATTCCACCGGGTAAATTGGCAACGGATGATTCTGTAACCGCAAAGAGAAAAGCACTTAAGGAGGCATTGCTTCAGGGTAAAAAAGTATCCATCAAACCAGATGGTAAAGTTTCTGAAGGTGGAGATGGATCAAGCATCAATATTCCAACAGGTAAGCTTGCTTCTCAATGGTATGAGAAAAATCCTTCGCTACTTGATGGCGAAAAGATGGCAATGAGAAAATTTTTTCCAAATTTTACTCTTGACAAATTAGATGATGGGCGCTTGTATTGGATGGGTGAGCTTAACCCCGGTATTTATGAAACGAAATATGGGATAAAAAAGAGTTATACAGTGATGGCAGTTTATAACAACAATCATCCAGAGCAAGTTATGGGTTCTTCTGTTAGAATCTACCCCGTTCTACCCGATGTAGATGATTTAATTCGCGAATGCGGATTCAGACCCTATCACCTATTGAGAGATGCAAGTGAGAATCTCTATTTGTGCACAAACGAGGCAGGAAATGTTAAGACGGGTTCAACTACGACTTCTGCGGCATCTGTTCTTGCTTGGGCAGTAAAGTGGCTATCTTGTTATGAGCTTGTTCTCACCGGCGATTTAGATAAAGAGGTTTTTAACAGACATGGTGGCGTTTGATTATGGCAAATAATTGCAAAATGGTTGTTTTCTCTGATAAGGCGTATAACGCAATTATTCGTGAAACATTTGAATGGGATCCTGTTGAAACTGGCGGTATCCTATTAGGCCATATTTTAGATAATGGCTGTTGGATTGTAATGGAAGTCCTTCCGCCGGGCTACAGTGAAGGTCGCGAAGGTGATAACGTTCATCACGAAATGGGCTACTTTGAATACAACCAGAGGTTTGTTAACTATTTGGCAAATTCGGTAGCTACACAATATAAAATTCCTTTAGAACTTTTGGGACTTTGGCATAGACATCCTGGGAGTATGGATCATTTTTCTTCTACAGATGACGGCACAAATTTGACTTTTGCGTCCCAAAATCGCAATGGAGCTATTTCTGGACTTGTTAATGTTGACCCCCAGCTCAGAATGACAATGTATTACATCAGCCATGATGACACCGGAATGGGAAGACCTAATTATCATACTGTAGATGTCGAAGTCGGTTCTGACTTGATTCCAGAAGAGTATTTTGAGTTGCAATATTATGGAGGTGAAAATGATAATCTGCATCCTTATGCGCCAAGAAGAAACAATCAACGACCAGGGAATGCACATCAGCATGTGACTGGAGATATAAATAATGATGAATCTAATAACATTAATATTGGCAGGATTATAAATGATCAACTTGGATATAATAATTATGGACATCATCAAAGAGGTGGAAATATTCCTCATCGAAATGATGTTCCTGATTGGCATCAGCAAGTTGCGAATGTATTTGACCAATTAAAAAAAAAGAAATTGATAGGTTGCCTTTTTTCTATCCTTATTATTGCTGCTTGCTTTTTCTTGATTAAAAAATGTTGGGATGGAGTCAAAGAGATATGGACAGATGAAAAAGTGCATGTTGTTAAACAACAAGGTGTATATTCTAATAATTCAGACGAAATTGAAATAAAACTGGTCAAGGACCACTTTGAACTAAAAGATTTTGATCTTGTACAGATAGAAATAACTCCAAAGGTAAACGAAAGAATAGAATGGAAAAGTTCGAATCCCCAAATCGTAGCAGTAAATGATAAAGGGCAAATCTCTGCAGTATCCAAAGAAGGTGCTGCTGAAGTGAAAGCTGTTTATAAAGAACAAGAATTGTGTTGCTATGTAAAGGTTGATATTGATGAAAAAGACGCAAAAGAAGGAGATTATGCAGAACTTCCAGAAATAGAAATCAGTAATGGGGCATATCCTGATGAGTGTAATTTGCAAGTTGGACAAACCCATTCATTGAGCATCAAATTTTCTGACCACAATTTTGATAGAAACAAACTAAGTTGGGTGAGTAAAGACAACTCTATTGTGCAAGTGGATCAAAAAGGTAGAATAAAAGCATTATCTCCTGGGAAGACTGAAGTCTGCCTATGTTTGGAAGACAAAGTCAAAGACAAAATAATTATTAATGTAACTGAAAAGAAATAAAGAATTAATATGATTGATGCTAATATTTTCATGAAGGGGAAGAGACGACCTAAGGTTGGATTCCCCCGCGATTTGAAACCGGAGTTCACTCCTTTGTATGGCTATTACAACAAGGAAAGCAACTATTATAACATTATACCGAGTGATGCGCCATCAAAGGAAATGGGAGGAGTGGCTCCCATTCTCCTTGGGCATTTCTATCCTAACGTTTCTGCTGATTTTGTTCCTGAAGACAAAATATCTGGATATTGGGATCACAAAGAACTAAAATTAGGAAACAAATGTCTTAAGGACTATCCTTATTCAACATCCTTTGATAAATTACATGTCAAAAGTTCAGATGTAAACGTGGTTTCTGTTGATGATAAAACAAATAAAATCACTGCTATGGGGATAGGACATGTGGAAATAGAAATCCTTAATGGAGAGAATTCGTTATTTACGTTCTCTGCTGAAGTAGTAGATGATATAGAACAGCATGTCGTTAATGCTGAAAAAATCTATATTAAGGAAGTCGTTTCTGTGTTCATTGAGAATGTAGCTAAATTCAAAGATTCAGAAGGGAAGGATTGTGAATTAGAACCTTATCAACTAAAGATTGATATCTTTTCTCGTAACACAGGCATATTAGAGTCAGATATAATGCTCAAAAAAGGAGCATTACTTATTGGATGCGGTTCTGTTGGTAGTCTTGTTGCAATGGAATTAGCACGTGCAGGAGTTGGACGTTTTTTCCTGATAGATATGGATATTATGGGCTATCATAATATATGTAGACATCAGTGCGGAGTTCAGGACGTTGGGAAATTTAAAACTACAGCTGTTAAAGAAAGAATCCTCCAAATCAACCCTTATGCAGAAGTACATACTGCTAACAAAATGATCCAAGAGGTTTCTCTGGATGAATTAGAGCAATTCTGTAACGAGGACACAATTATTGTCGGATGTGCAGATAACAGAGAGGGAGATTTGTATGCCGATAAAATGCTTGCGAAACCATACAAGATGCCTTTTGTCTCTATAGGATGTTGGGAACGTGCTTTTGCTGGTGAGATTTTCTATTGTCTTCCTGAAGGGATGCCTGCTTACTCTGACTTTGTAGCAGCATTGGGGGAATCTTCTGGTCGTAGTATTGCTAATACTCATATTTACATGGGAGAAGTTGGTTCCTTTGAACCAGGAATTTCAGCAGATATTAATTTTGTTACAACAATAGCAGTTAAGATGATTCTCGATTTACTCAATCGTAATAACGAGAATTATACTCAAAGACTAATTCAGAATCTGTCCCAGTATACTCTAATTTGCAATACCAACAATCCTAAGATTGGTGGTGACATGGCGGAGATATTCTCGTATCCATTGCAGGTTACGACCAGTATAGAAGTAGAATACGCTAACGAAGAAGAATAGTTATGAACCGATATTATGTCAGAATTGATGGTCAAGAGACTCCAAAATCCTATAGCTATGAAGAGCTTAGGAGTATGGGGGTGTTGGACTTTGATGACATACAGATTCGGAAAACGCTTGACAGTAATTGGTATTCTGCAAAGTATTATACTTTCCCAGAATCCAGTTCGGCTCCTGATATTGAGATTGATGAATATGGACAAATACGCAATAGTCCTTCTCGAAATAACATTCAAATTGATGAATTCGGACAAATTCGAGGTGTAACTACTAGTTCATCAAGTAGCAGCACATCAAGCTCTTTTTCAAGTAACAGCAGTTCCAGTTCTTCATCATCTTCTGGCGATGGAGTTGCTAATTTCTTCAGAGTTATTGGCACTATAGCACTCATAGCTATTGGGATTGCTCTTGTATCTTCTGGGTATGGAGCTCCAGTAGCGGTTGCATGTGCATATGGAATACGCGAGATTTGGAAAGATGTAGTTTAATTTTTGATATATGATTTTTAAGTTCTATGTAAAAATGGATGGAGAGACCTACGGTCCATATTCTGTAAGAGAACTAATGAACCTAGGGCTTCTTGATGACACACTCATTACGGAAGAGAGTATGAATGGAGAGTGGCATCAAGCCGGTGAATTTGACTTTGAGGATTTACTTAGAAAAGAAGAAGGTTCCTCATTGGGTACAACGCCTTCAGGACGTTCTCAGCAATCTACCTCGTCAGTTCCATACTTCAAGTGGATTTTAATAATAGCTGCAATACTCTTGTTAGTTTTGGGCGTTGCCTATATATTTAATCGTCCAACATCTAATGATAGGTCAATTCCAATATCTCCAACCCCGAAGAATAATACTTCGCCGTCACAAAATCCTCCACCTGTAGCACCTTCAGATGAAACTTTAGTCATTTGTCCCATGTGTAATGGAACAGGCGTTTTTGACTTTATGCCAGGCGATATTGTGGCTCCGAAAACTAAATGTACAGGTTGTAATGGCATTGGCAAAGTGAATCAAGCTACAGCGACAGAAATAATGAAAGTCCAACAACAATTGGCTCCCACAAGAAAACCAAGCGGTGGCACAACAAATTCAGGAAGAGATTATAGTCAATGTCCAGACTGTTACGGCAATGGAAAGTGTAGCTCTTGCGCAGGAAGAGGCGAAAAGAGATATGAGGGACAATACGGCCAACCAGATGGGATAATGGACTGCCCTATATGCCACGGTACTGGAAGATGCCAAACTTGTCATGGCAGTGGACATGTTTAACTAGTTATTATAAGATTATGACATACAAGTTTTATGTTCAGATGGAAGGACAATCTTATGGTCCCTACACTGTTAAAGAATTAATGGAATTACCTCTGTTAGACGATACTTTATTAACAGAGGAAAGTATGAATGGTGAGTGGCTCCCTGCTAGAAGATTTGACTTTGAAGATATGCTGAAAAAGGAAAATGGCACTACTTCAACTTCATTTAATTCAGCAAGCACTCAAACACAAACAAACTTTCAACACACTTATACTCCTCCTGTACAGGATTGGATTAACCCAGATGGTACAATAAATTCTGACACGCCGAGTATTATTGGCAAATGGAACTGGGGTGCATTTTGGTTTAACTGGTTTTGGGGCATTTTCAATGGTGTTTATTGGCCTCTCCTCTTAATTGTAGCCAACCTAATTCCTTTTGTTGGGTGGATAGCTTCTCTTGCAGGTTGCATATATCTTGGTCACAAAGGTAATGAATTATCATGGAATAGTAATAAAAATTGGCCAAGTATTGAACTTTTTGAAAAGACACAGAAACAGTGGTCATTAGCTGCTTTGGCGGTTGTCGGTACAGGTTTAGTAGTTGGTATTATAGTTGGAATTGCTTGTGCTTAGAGCGGGTGAAATGCCAAAATACTATTTAGAGAAGCACTGCTGATAAGCATATTTTATCATATTTGAGAAAATAGTTTAAAGCATACAAAACAAATGGGCGATAATTATATAATAAATGAAGACGGAACAATAACAAGAAAGAACCTCCAGTCTTCCAACAAAAGAGAGCACTCATCGAATAATACAGGTAACACTGGGATTATTATATTAGTAATCTGTATTGTTTTGGGAATAGTAATTGCTGCAATAATAATGGCGGTTAACAGTGATAGAGAAGAAAACTCATATGCAGAGCCGGAAAAGGATGTGTCAGAGGTTGTAAGTGACAATGATTATACTAATGATGAGAATGATAGTTATGTTGAGGAAGTCACTGTCGAGGCAACATACTTGAGTTTGTCAAAGAATAACGTTACTTTTGATTCTGATGGTGGTTCTATTGATATAGATATCGAAACAGATGGAGAATGGGAAATTGGCACATCGACTGCAGATTGGGGACATTTATCAAAACATAGTTCATCAGTAACGTTAACAGTAGACAGATATTCAGGTGGTGAGGATAGAACCGATTGGTTTACTATCAAAGCTGGCGACTACGAAAAGAGAATAGAGATTACGCAGCAAGCTAATAATGAACCTTCTGCTAATATAGAGAGAGTTTGGATTGACCATAATGAATATATGAATGGGGAAAAAGGGATGTTAATACATACAAAAATAAATGTGGAACATCTTGAAGGTAAGACAATTTATGTTTATGTTTATTTTTATCAAGCAGACAATACGACACCACTGCATGATCCTTATGGAAACGATTTATATTTCTACGGAACAGGAAATGTAAATATCAAACATAAGTCTGGACATTTTGATGATTTAAAGATTTTCGTTCCTTATTCAGGCTTAAACATGGCACCTGGCACATCAGACAGTTTCTCGTTCGATATATCAGTTAAGTATGGGGAGGAACAGTTAGATAGAAATATTAATAATTCATTTACATTTACAAGCGGTTACTAATATGGGACAGTTACAATTTGAAGAAATCTCCTTTAAAGCAAACTATTATGATGGATTTAATGCAAAAGGCGGCACTCTGTTTATAAGAGAGGAAACAGCTGTCTTTAAAGCTCACATGTTTAACATAGGTAATCTATCAGAAAAGGTTATACATATTAGCGAGATTTGTGGTTATAAAAAAGGGTTACTCACACTATTGACAATCTTCTTAAATGACGGGAGGAAAGTCAAACTTGCAGTTTGGAAAAAAGATGCCATCATTCATGCCCTAGAAGAAAGACGCCACTTTATTTTTCAGCGTATAGGAAAAGAGATACCCCAATTATCAAAATTTTGACTTTTGGACTTACTTCATGGGCATAGACTTCATAACAATTAATTTTAAATTATTAAAAGATATGGAAGAAAGAATCCCCAACATTGTAGGTGATATATCGAATCCCTACCAGCAGAATTACATTGACACCTGTGCGATAAAGTCGCAACAGATTATTCTTAATGAGTTTGGTGTTCCTGTGACGGAAGACCAATGTGTACAATACTCAATTGAACACGGATGGTACACGAACGATGGTACAGGAACAAACCCATATGATGTGGGCAAACTTCTGAATGATGCTGGCATTCCTTGTACTCAAACTGAGAATGCGAACATTTATGACCTTGTAAATGAATTACAGCAAGGACACAGAGTGATTGTTGGTGTTGATAGTGGCGAGCTATGGGATAATAGTATTTGGGATTGGCTCAAAGATCTTTTCTTAGGGGGGACACCTGACCATGCGCTGATTGTAGCAGGGATAGACATGACTGATCCTAATAACCCTATGGTTATTCTGACAGATCCAGGAACAGGTCAGCCAGCCCAGCCATATCCTTTGGATCAATTTATGGATGCATGGAATGATTCTCAATGCTTCATGGTGTCAACAGATATTGCAACGCCACAGGCAATAGAGTCCTTTGAGGTAAATGGCTTAACTGAAGGCCATCTCAACACTATTGCTGGTGTAGATTACAACACATTCAATGACTTCTTGAATTATAGTCATCAGATAGACTATACCACACAGGGTGAGCAGTTATATACTCTCTTTGACACTTATCCAGAGTTAAATAATATGCCTTTCAATGATGCACTTGTTCAAATGAATATGCCTCCATTTGATCCTTCAGGTTCTTTGGTAGCAGTTCCAAACACAGATGTGTTCAGTCAACAGTTGTTCCCGTATAACTATGTTAATGTTTACGATTCTGGTCTTTTGAGCACAGGAGTTGAAACTGACTTGAGCCAGCAGCATTCGTTGGAAGTTCTTCAGGGAATCTATGATGATTGCATGCAGCATGCTCAGGATTGCATTGACAATGGTATGCCTATTTCAGCTGTGATGTGGCAGAATCAAGCTCACGAAACTCAGCAGAGTATAGATCACTTGCTTCATGATATTTAAGATTAATACACCCTCTCCTTTACGGCATTCGTATAGGAGAGGGGTATGTCACATCATTAGTGTTTTTTATGGGAGAAAGAATAATAGTAAATTCCGATGGCACTTTCAGCCAATCAGAGAAGAAGACTATAGGCACTATAAATTGGCTTGATTTCAAGCAATTTAAAGGGAGGTGGTCGGCTTTTCAAATAATATGGATTATATTATTATGTGTTCCTGTCTTTGGTTGGGGCGTTGCAATTCTCTTTTTTGTTGTTTCACGGATTGCATTGGGATATTGGCCATATTTCGGAATACGTGCAATAGAAAACACCAGCAATCCATTTAAAGTCTATTGTAATAAGAAAGGTAAACTCGGATTATATACCAACAGACATCGAATAACACCCCCAAGATTTCGTAGTATCCAACAAATATCATCAAGCGACTATCCTGTTTTCATTATGGAAAGAAAGGGCAAGTATTGCTTATATAATTTTGTTAGGAAGAAATATATATTTAAAGACGCAGAAAGTATTACATTAAGTGCTGATAATACCATTTACGTTGAGAGAAAAGGAAATAAAGCAAGATATTCACCAATAGGAATGTGTATAGATGAATAAACTACAATTGATAATCGATAATAATAAGAACATGTTGGAAAAGATTTTATTCTTTTTCTTGATGTATTTATTTTCGTATTCATGCCCTATACAAATTTGGGGGCAGTCAAGATTGAGTGCTACACAAAGAGCTGATATTATGCTTAAGTAGGGATATTCAGAAAATAGTTAAGTAATTGTTTGCCAGTTTAATAAATTATTCGTAACTTTATAGAAAACCCCCGAACGACCTGTCTCAGGCAGTATTTGGGGGAAATTATAAAATAATTACGCCGTGAAGTTACGAAAAATTTCTGAAATATCACCAACATTTCTGTTTACAGAGTTCAATTTTATTGAAAAATTCCAGAAGGGTCTCGCCGTGAGCGAACTTGGGCCGTATCCATGCGAAGCTTCCGTTGAAGGAGCTATCCAGTAAAATTTATTCTCACAGCCACCGCAAGCACCCCCAGGGTAACAAACCGATGTTCACCCCCGAAGGAGAAGTGGCGCTTATGTTTCTCAAATCCTATACAGGCATGTCGGACGACTGTCTGATAGAGACGCTCAACGGGAACATCTACATGCAGATGTTCTGTGGTGTTCTGATAGACCCTGCCCGCCCAATCAAGAATGGCAGGATAGTCAGTGCCATCCGTAACCGTCTGGCCGGTATGCTCGACATGAGGGAGCTTCAACGGATCCTGTATGACGCGTGGAGTCCGTCACTTCGTGACAAGGATCTGTGCCTGACAGACGCGACCTGCTATGAGAGCCACCTCCGCTATCCCACCGACGTCAAGCTTCTGTGGGAGTGCTGCGAGTGGCTGCATGCCCTTCTGTGCAAGACATGCAGGAGCCAGGGGGAGAGGACACCCAGAAGCAAATACAATGACGTGGACAAGGCGCGGCTGACATACGCAAAGCACGCAAACACACGAAGTCGGCAACCCGCATGCTCCTGCGTCGCCTGCTTCATCTTCTGGGCAAGCTCCGTGACCAGTGGAAACGGATTTGCAGGCAGTACAGCTCCGTTATAAGCCTGACAAGCGAGCAGCAGAAGCGCCTGATGGCAATAGACAAGGTGTATCTGCAGCAGAAGGACCTGTTTGAGAACAAAGAGGTCAATCACCGTGTGGTAAGCATCGACCGTCCGTATATCCGCCCTATCGTCCGCGGGAAGGAGAACAAACGTGTAGAGTTCGGGGCAAAGTGCAACAACATACAGATTGACGGCATATCATTCATCGAGCACCATTCCTTTGAGGCGTTCAATGAGGGCATCCGTCTCAAGCAGAGTATTGCGTATCAGGAGGAACTGACGGGGGTGAAGGTGAAACGTGTCGGTGCGGACACCATCTACGCGAACAATGAGAACCGTACTTTGTGCACAGAAAACGGAATTACCACCTGCTTTGTGCGAAAGGGACCCAGGCCGAAGGAAGAGAGGAGAGAGGAGTATGAAGCCCGGCGCATAATCGGGAACCTGCGCTCCACGGTCATGGAGGGAAGTTTCGGCAACCAGAAACAACATTACAGCCTGGCACGCATTGCTGCACGGAACCAGAAAAGCGAGACCCTGCTGATGTTCTTCGCCATACACATGGCAAACGCTTCGATCCTGGCCGAACGACAGCTCATAGAACAGGAGAAGAGAAAGGCGCAAAAGAAAAGAGCCTAGAAATAATCAAAAAAAACAAATTTTGAATCCCCGGGGGCTCACGGGGAGGATGCAATGCGCCCTTTTACCTGAAAATAACGCTCTGAGAACGCAATTTTCGTCAGCTGTATTAGTCTTAGTCCAAAAAAATGAAATCTCAACACCTTCACTATGTAGCAAAAAGGGACATTAACTGAATATCCCTATTTAATTCATTTTTGAAAGACAATAATTTAGTAACTATT
>JAZUMZ010000212.1:0-6039 GCA_045603885.1 Bacteroidaceae bacterium
CTTGTTTCATTACCCGGGGTTACTATTGTTAAACCCCTCCGGGGTTAGCTTACGGTTTCATTACACGGGGACTAATGTATAGCCCCTTCCGGGGTAGCTAAGTGGGCTTGCATAACATGATTTGATTAATCAACATTTCCGTCCGACCGTTAAATAGTCCATTTTTTGTAATATTTAATCTATTTGTTATCCTTTTATAATTCTGTTCCTTTGCAATTGATTTTAAATCAGGAAAAAATACTATATTTGCAAATTAAATATCAAATAACACCAAAAACATGAAAAAGCTCTCTCTCTTGGCGGCGTTGCTGTTGTCCGCCTTAAGTCTTCAGGCATCTGATTTCGGAAAACCAGTAAGCTGGGACGGCAACAGTCTTATTATCGACGGACACCGAGTATGTCCCGTAATGGGCGAGATCCACTATTCCCGTCTTCCCTCCGACGAATGGAAACGAGAGATAAAGATGATGAAGAAAGGCGGTGTCACCGTTATCGCGACTTACGTTTTCTGGAACCACATAGAAGAAGAGGAAAGTATATTCCGCTGGGACGGCCAGCGTGACCTCCGCCGTTTCCTTGAGTTGTGCAAAGCTGAGGAGATGCCGGTTGTACTTCGTATCGGTCCCTTCTGCCACGGCGAGGTTCGAAACGGCGGTATCCCCGACTGGATGTTCACGAAGGGCTGCAAGTTACGCTCTCAGGACAAGGTGTTCCTGTCGTACGCAGAGAAACTATACAGACAGATTTACTCTCAGATTCTCGGCCTTCAGTGGAAAGACGGCGGTCCGCTTCTGGCCTGTCAGTTCGACAATGAATACCGTGGCAGCGGCGACTACCTGATGGCATTGAAGAAAATCGCCCTTTCCATCGGTTTCGACCTTCCATTCTACACCCGTACCGGTTGGCCCGAGCTGACGAAGCCCGTTCCGTTTGGCGAGATGCTCCCCCTTTATGGCGATTATGCCGACGGCTTTTGGGATAAAGAAACAGGAGAATGCGTCGGGAATTATTACAAGGCGTTCAATTTCAAAGGTTTCCGCTCATCCACCGCCATAGGCACCGACTTATTGGGCAAACAAGAGGAGAAAATCAACAAAGGAGACAACGAATATCCTTATTTCACTTGTGAGCTTGGAGGCGGTATGGTCACGGCATATCACCGCCGTCCGTTCATCTATTCCGACGACTGCTACTCTATGGCCGTAGTGAAGCTTGGCTCGGGGTCAAATCTTCTTGGCTACTATATGTATCACGGCGGAAGCAACCCAGAAGGGAAATTACACACACTGAACGAGGTTCAGACCTCTCCCGGCACCGCAAACAACGACCTGCCGGTTGTAACCTATGACTTTCAGGCTCCATTAGGAGAGTTCGGGCAGACCTATCCCCAATATTATCGTCTCCGCCCCCTCCATTTGTTCATGAAGTATTACGGTGAGCTTCTTGCTCCGATGGAAGCCCGTTTCCCATGCCGTCAAGACCTGAAGAAGGGTGAGGACACAGAACTGCGATGGTCTGTCAGGAGCAATCAGTCAAAAGCTGACGACGACAAAACCGCCTCCGGCTTTATATTCATAAACAACTACGAGCGTCTCCAGAATATCTCTGAAAAGAAAAAAGTAAGTCTGTCGGCTTGCGGTGTAAACTTACCCTCTATGGACATTCCCTCGGGCTGCATCGCCATCTTCCCTGTCAATATAGACGGCATCAAGTGTGCTACCGCCCAGTTGGTAGCCCGCCGTGACGGTAAGATTTACATGATGCAGGTTCCCGGCGTACCCACAATGATAGAGATGCAAGACGGCAAGAAGATGAAGAACGTCAATCCGCTGGGAGCGAACACTCCGATATACAACAACCTCTTCCTCCTGACTCAAGACGAGGCAGAGCAGTTGTTCTTGAGCAAGACAGCGAAGTCAGACAGCGAAGGAGCATCCCTGGCAAATCCCGTGATAAAGAAGGTGAAGGAGGCAGGTCAGCCGCGCCAGATTGTGAAAGGCAAGGCAAAGGTTGCAGAGGCTCCCTCAGAGGAAGACTGGCAGCAAGCTGCGGTCTATGAAATCAGCCTTCCTTCCGACTCATCACTCTTCGCCCTGCACTCATATCTGCTGAGCATTGAATACCGTGGCGACTGCGCCCGTCTCTATGCCTTGAGCGATGAATGCCGCAAGGAAGGAAAGACCGGCAAACTGATTGCCGACAACTTCTACTACGGCCGTCCGTTCCTCTACGGCCTTTGGCGTCTTCCTGCAGGAACAACCCGCCTTGAGCTCAGGGTTCTTCCCTTGCAGCCCGACGCCCCCATTTACCTCCCCCGCGAGGCAGACAAAACTCCAGGAGAGAGCATTAAAAAAATAGAAATCACAGACAAAGGACTTTAGACAGCCATGAGAAAATCATTATCAGCCCTTCTTTTATGTCTTTGCGGCAGCATCGCGACTCACGCCCAGCAGTCAGTCTCCCTTGCCGGAGTATGGGACTTCTCACTTCAGGACTCCACCCGTTACTCCGACTACATTCATCTGCCCGGCTCCATGCTTACAAACGGCAAGGGCACCCCCGTAAGCGTAAAGACCCAGTGGACAGGGTCACTCTACGACTCATCCTATTATCATAATCCATACATGGAGAAATACCGCATAGGAAAGCCTTTGGCGGGTAAAGCTTCAGGCAAGAGCCCGATAAAGTTTCCTTTTTTCCTCACTCCTGAGTATCACTATGTAGGAGTTGCATGGTACCATAAATCTGTGTTTGTGCCTAAGGGATGGGAAGGTCAGCGCATCTCGCTGTTCTTGGAGCGTCCACATATAGAAACCACTGTATTCGTGAATGGTGTTGAGGCAGGTCACCAGATGTCGCTATCCACTCCTCATGTCTATGACTTGACAAGCTTGGTCAAAGCAGGTTGCCAGAACGACATCACCATACGTGTGTACAACGGAATTGAGAACGTATGTGTGGGGCAGGACTCCCACTCGGTAACAGATCAGACCCAGGGCAACTGGAACGGTATTGTCGGACGTATGGAGCTGCAGTGCCGCCCGGGTCAACTGAGCATACGGGCAGTCAGGGTCTATCCCTATGTAAGCAACAAAAAGGCTCATGTGGCCCTGTCGCTCAATCTTCCCGTCAACAACCAGGAAGATAATTCGCTTCAATCCATTTTTGATTCCACACCCCTACGTTATGAGTTGAAATACGACGGGCAACGGGATGCAGTCCATGTTGTCTCCCCCAAATATAGTTGCGAGGAGAAAGATGGTAAGCAGTTGGTTTCTTTCGACATACCGATGGACAAAGAAATGCGGGAATGGGATGAGTTCTCACCCGTTATTTATCGTCTTCGTATATTCGCCGGTGATGACACTTACGAGACTTCTTTCGGAATGCGCGACATAACGGTGAGAGGCCGCGGCCTATTCATCAACGGCCGTCCGCTCTATCTTCGCGGCACCGTCGAGAACTGCTGTTTCCCCGCCACGGGTTATCCGCCAACCGACGAGTCGGAATGGCTCCGGATATTCCGCAAATGCAAAGAATACGGCCTTAACCACGTTCGTTTCCACAGCTACTGCCCTCCCGAGGCTGCTTTCAACGCCGCCGACCGTGTAGGTATCTACCTCCAGCCTGAAGGTCCCTCATGGCCCAACCACGGTGTCAAGCTGAGACGCGGCATGTATATAGACCAATATCTGCTCGATGAATCCAAGCGGATTGTGGACACCTACGGCAACCATCCCTCCTTCCTGATGATGGCAGCCGGTAACGAGCCAGCCGGCGACTGGGTGAGCTACTGCAACCAGTGGGTGAAAGAGATGAAGTCATACGACAGCACAAAAATCTATGCCGGAGCCTCCGTTGGCGGCGGCTGGGCATGGGACAGCGAGTCTGAATTCCACGTAAAAGGTGGTGCGAGAGGTTTGGACAACTGGAACCGCCGTCTGCCTTCGAGTGACGATGACTATTTCAGCGGCATAGAGTTTCCCCGCAACTACAAGTCAGACACCCCCAACCAAAGTCCTATAATAACTCATGAGAAAGGCCAGTGGTGCGCTTTCCCCGACTTCAACGAGATATCCCAATACAACGGAGTCTATAAAGCCCGCAATTTCGAGATTTTCCGCGACCTGCTCCGCGACCACGGCATGGACGGCATGGGTTCCAAGTTCCTGCATGCCAGCGGCAAGCTTCAGACTCTATGCTATAAATACGAGATTGAGCGCAACCTGCGCACCAAAGACTATGCCGGATTCCAACTTCTAGGCTTGAATGACTACAGCGGCCAGGGCACCGCTCTCGTGGGCGTGCTCAACGTGTTCTGGCGCGAGAAAGGCTATTGCACGTCTGACGACTGGCGTGAGTTTTGCAGTCCCACCGTTCCGCTTGCCCGCTTCCCAAAGTTTGTATTTACCGACACCGACACCCTGTCGGTACCCATAGAGGCATATAACGCCCTCCCCCACTCTCTGACCGGTTTAAAACCTTCCTACACAATCACAGACTCAGAAGCTCACATCATAGCCAGTGGTGATTTCGGAGGTATGGATTTATCCGTCGGAAAGAACAACCCCGTCGGGAAAGTGGTATTTCCTCTCAACTCAATAAAAGAGGCAAGCAAACTGACCCTGACTGTAAATCTGACCGACGACATCAAAAACCACTGGAATTTCTGGGTTTACCCCTCACTGACTCCCGGGGACAAGCAGATGATGGAGAAATCTCGCAAAGGAATCCTTATATCCGACACTATAGATGATAAAGTACTGAGAGTTCTCGAAAAAGGCGGCACGGTGTTATTGACCGCAGCCGGGCATGTCACTTACGGCAATGACGTGAAACAGAACTACCTGCCTGTCTTCTGGAACACAAGCTGGTTCAAGATGCGTCCACCACATACGACCGGTGCCTATATCGACACCAGCCATCCCCTTTTCAAGCAAGACTTCCCGACTGACGACTGGGGCAACCTGAACTGGTGGGGGTTGCTCAACCGCGCGCAGGTAATGAACCTGGCAGAGTTTCCCACATCCTACCAGTCCCCCATTCAGCCTATAGACACCTGGCATGTGTCACGCAAACTTGGTATGCTTGTCGAGGCTCGTATTCTCAACGGAAGACTGCTTATGACAACCATGGACATCAGCAGCGACCTTGAGCACCGCCCTGTAGCCCTCCAGATGCGCAAAGCAATACTGAAATACATGCAAAGCAGTGATTTCCACCCGTCGTTTACTCTCGAAGCGGAGTGTATCAAAAACCTCTACACCAAAGAGTCGGCAAAAGTGGATATGTACACCAACGAGTCGCCCGATGAACTAAAGCCACAGTTGAAATAAAAAAACCGCCCGGCAGATAAGCCAGGCGTTTTTTTTATCTCAACATCAAGCAGAGAATTAATCTTCCTTGCTGTTGCGTGTGAGTTTCTCCTTAATACGAGCTTTCTTACCCGTGAGGTTACGGAGATAGTAGAGCTTAGCGCGACGCACCTTACCTACCTTATTCACAACGATAGAGTCGATGTTAGGTGACTCAATAGGGAAGATACGCTCTACACCTACAGTACCCGACATTTTTCTTACAGTGAAACGCTTTTTCTGTCCTTCACCGTTGATTTTGATAACGACACCGCGGTACATCTGAATACGCTCTTTAGAGCCCTCGATGATTTTGTAAGCAACCGTGATAGTGTCACCAGCCTTGAACTTAGGGAACTCATTCTCATGTTTCACCTCAAAGGCCTGTTCTGCAACTTTAATTAAATCCATTTTTGCTTTTTTATTTGGTTTTTATGGATAGACGAAGCATTCCCGGTCTCTCTTTAGGAGCTTATTTTCAGGTATTTGGTCGTTAACACAACGACTTTTATCGCCTTAATATCTTAATGTCGTCAAAAACTGACAACGCTCCTACTCGGCAGAGGCTTCGCCAAAGCGGATGCAAAGTTACGAATTTTTTTTTTAAATAAGAAAAAAAATCAGTAAAAAGTGAATAGTGAAAAGTGAAAAACGAGCGATAACAATCTAAAACAATAAAAAAAGT
>JAZUMZ010000213.1:0-3402 GCA_045603885.1 Bacteroidaceae bacterium
GAGCCAAGGAGTTGTAGCTAAGTGTTGTCTTCCTAAGACCGCTTGGCCCCCGACTTGCAGCGCGTCGTGCGGAGGTGATGAGTACGAGTATATTTGAATATGATCGGGAAGTGCACCTTCGTCAGGTGGCGGAGGAGAACAGGGCTGACGGTTGGGAAGAGGGCCGTATCGAGGGTCATCGTGAAGGAAAAATCGAGGGAACCCGAGCCCTTATTAATAAGTATATGGAAAAACACGGAAGTACGATGGAAGAGGCTCTGATTTGCTTTGACATTCCTCAGGAGGAATGGAGCCTGTATTTATGTAAATAAGTTCTCTATGCACTAAAGAAGTATCCAGGGAAGGCGGCGATTGATACATAATGGCTGAGAATAACAAACTACAAATCCGAAACAGTACGGTGGATTTTCTTGTTTTTACGAAAGATGCACATGAGGACGGCATTGAAGTCCGTGTGCAGGATCACGATGTATGGCTGACACAAAAAGCGATCGGCCAGCTTTTTGACGTGGACAGAAGCGTTGTTACAAAGCATTTGAAAAATGTTTTTGAAAGTGGCGAATTGTCCGAAGATTCAGTTTGTGCAAAATTTGCACAAACTGCTGACGACGGAAAAACCTATCAATATAAGTTCTACGCTCTGTCTGCTATTATTGCCGTCGGATACCGTATCAACTCCGGCAGAGCAACGCAGTTTAGACAGTGGGCAACAAAGGTGCTGGACACATTTACCAAGCAGGGATATGTCCTTGATAAGAGCAGACTGATTAACGGTCAGATTTTTGACGAGGATTATTTTGAGCATCTGATTTCCGAGATTCAGGAAATTCGTGCCAGTGAGCGCCGTTTTTATCAGAAAATCACGGACATTTACGCAACTGCCGTGGACTATTCCGTTGACAGTCAGATTACAAGAGATTTCTTTGCGACGGTGCAGAACAAAATGCACTATGCCGTTCACGGCAATACCGCCGCAGAGGTCATTATGACACGGGCAGATCACACAAAAGAACATATGGGGTTAACCTCATGGCGTAACGCCCCCGAAGGTAAAATCGTAAAAGCGGATGTATCTGTTGCCAAGAATTACTTATCTGTCAATGAAATACAGGAGCTTAACGAGATTGTTACGATGTATCTGGACTATGCCACAAGACAGGCAAGGCGGCATATTCCGATGACGATGGCAGATTGGGCTTCCAAGTTGGATGCGTTCCTGAAGTTTAACGATGCTGATATTTTGCAGGACAAAGGCAAGGTTACTGCCGCAATCGCAAAAGCCTTTGCGGAAAGTGAATTTGAGCAGTACCGTGTCATTCAAGACCGTTTGTATCAGAGCGATTTTGATCGCCTTGTAGCCAGTACGGAAGAAAAAAACTAATAAGTGGATTTGGGCAGGTTTTGCAAAATAGCAGAACCTGCCTTTTTCAGTTTGCGCGCCATGGGCGCGCTCTAATGGGTGCAAGTCCCGAACATGCCCAGGTAGTGGGAAATGTATAGCCGAACAGCAAGGGTGTCCACCGTGAGGTGGAATCTGAAGGAAGCTGTAAGCAAATCTCTGGTCCGACGGACAGAAATCGCATATAAGGCTAGGCTACGAGAGATAAGATGGCTGAAAACAACGAAGTCTAATAACTACCACATTTGTAGTAGCAGAGTAAATGCGGCGGATATATGGAGAGAAAGAGCGCACACCTTAAGCGTGGAGGTCTCACAGAGGTTTCATTTGCCTAGTAACAACGAACTGTGAGAAGTCAGCAGAGCCCATAGTAGTGAAGAAGTCTCAGTAATGGGGATGGAGAAAAGGGGCGAACAATCAATAAGTTTGAGTATGTCTCGTATTGCAGAAATGGCAACATCTGCCGTAACCAATCGGGTAAAAGATGGTCAAATCAAGCGAGACGGAAAGGAAAGAACGCATGGACACAAGTAGTCTAATGGAGCAGATTATATCTAGCGACAATCTCAACAGAGCATATCTGCAAGTCGTACGAAATAAAGGTGCAGAGGGAGTGGATGGAATGAAGTACACGGAACTCAAAGAACATCTAGAAAAGAACGGCGAAACCATCAAGGAACAGTTGAGGACAAGAAAGTATAAACCTCAACCAGTACGAAGAGTGGAGATACCAAAGCCTGATGGAGGTGTCAGAAACTTAGGAGTACCAACAGTAACAGACAGATTTGTACAACAGGCCATTGCACAGGTGTTAACACCAATCTATGAAGAGCAGTTCCATGACCATAGTTATGGATTCAGACCGAATAGATGTGCACAGCAGGCAATCCTAACGGCATTAGATATGATGAATGACGGCAATGAATGGATTGTTGACATTGACTTGGAAAAGTTCTTCGACACAGTGAATCACGACAAGCTCATGACTACAATAGGCAGAACTATTAAAGACGGAGATGTTATCTCTATTATAAGGAAATACCTTGTCAGCGGAATCATGATTGACGATGAATATGAGGATTCTATTGAGGGAACACCGCAAGGAGGAAATCTCTCGCCGTTGTTGGCGAACATCATGCTCAATGAACTTGATAAGGAAATGGAAAAGCGAGGGCTTAACTTTGTACGCTATGCGGACGACTGCATTATTATGGTCGGAAGTGAAATGTCTGCAAACAGAGTCATGAGAAATATTTCACGATTCATTGAAGAGAAACTAGGGCTTAAGGTCAACATGACCAAGAGCAAAGTAGACAGACCAAGCGGACTGAAATACCTTGGATTTGGATTCTACTTTGACACAAGAGCACATCAGTTTAAGGCGAAACCACATGCAAAGTCGGTAGCTAAGTTCAAGAAGAGAATGAGAGAACTCACTTGCCGTAGTTGGGGCGTTAGCAACAGCTACAAGGTAGAGAAACTCAATCAGCTTATTAGAGGCTGGATTAACTACTTCAAGATAGGAAGTATGAGAACACTTTGTAAGGAACTGGATTCTCGAATACGTTTCCGCTTACGAATGTGTATATGGAAACAATGGAAAACTCCACAGAACAGAGCAAAGAATTTGATGAAACTTGGGATTAGCAAGAAGTTTGCATGGTCAACAGCTTATTACGGAGCTCATATAGCACACGTGTGCCAAGGAGGTGCAATGAATATGGCTGTTACAAAAGAGAGACTAACCCGATTTGGATTAGTCTCAATGTTAGATTACTACACCGAAAAGAGTGTTGCTTGTTAAGTTGGTTGAACCGCCGTGTACCGAACGGTACGCACGGTGGTGTGAGAGGTCGGGAGATTAAGTAAATCTCCCTCCTACTCGATTACTATAGTAATGCTATAGATATACTATAGTAATACTATTGTATTACATTTAATGTAAAAAAACTTTGACATTAGTGTAAGAGTACGATATTATATATGTAGATGGAATGAATACT
>JAZUMZ010000214.1:0-13076 GCA_045603885.1 Bacteroidaceae bacterium
TCGCAAACCGGGCAACGATTTCGCCCGGTTCTAACAAAAACCTCCACTGCGTTCCGAACAAAATACATTTCGCTTCGCTCCATTTAACAAAAAAACACAACCATAAAAAGAGGTTGCTACGTTAATAAAAATGCTATGAAACACCCAATCTGCATGGTTTTTGTTAAGCGTCAGCGGTTTTTGATTATTATTTTAGATAGAAGCGACGAACTAAGTGACAGAACTTTCAAGAAGAGTTTTTAAGGTTTTTGTTTTATTTAGTTACACAAAATCTTGCTGGTGTGCCGAAAATTTTATGTTTTGAGAGAGCAAAACATGGGGTTTATTTATATAAAAAAAATTAATTAATAATAATGAAGTGCGTTTTTTTTGCTTATTAGGTAAAAAAATTGTAAATTTGCAGTTTTGGAAGGAACAAGCGCAAAAGAAAGAAAAAGGATTTATTTGACGCAATGACACAACAGTTGACTCATAAACGAATAACAAAAACAGCGAAATAGCGCAAACAGCGACAAGACAAAAACTACAATATAACAAAAAAACTACGATATAACCACAACGGGCATGAGCATGATAAGTTCCAATCACATGAGCATGAATCGGAAAGACTTATCAATGGCGTTCCATAGGCTGCGACCCTTATGCCTACAGTTTTCAAAAAGCAGAGATATGAACAGACCAGAACTTTACGATAAAATATACAGAAGTCATAGCGACATAAGAACCGTAGATCCCAAAAGTTTAACAGACTTTGCAAATCGGACGTTTGCAAGAGCCATATTGCTGTTGCTGTTGCTCTTTGTGGGAACAGCAAGCGAGGTGCTGGCGGACGACTATACCTACACGATTATCAACAAGCGGCACACAATAGCCACGCACTACACGGTGAGCCAGACTACCGGCTCCGCTCCGCAGGTGCCCGACATCATCCGCTCCCCGCTGCTGAATGTCAACAGCTATCATTACTACACCGAGAGCCAGGTGGTTCTCTTAGATGACAAGTATTATGTTGACGACAACGCTACTCCGCTAACCTCCCTCCCCTCTGGCAGCCAGGTTATATATGTCACCTACGAATATATGCCTGGATATGGGTCAGTTAACCTCGACCTGTCGAAAAACACGACGTATTATATCAAGGCCGAAGATTCCCTTGCAAATAATGGGAATATCAACCAGCAGAAAGACGTTTATTTTGTAAATGAGAATGCGGATTTGTTCAGCGGTGCCTGGAACAGTGCGCAGTGGTGGCCGGAAAGCTATAATGGCACAAACTATCTCTCAGGAGAGACCGAGCCTTGCTTCCGCTGGCGTTTAGAGGGCGATGACCCTTACGACATATACTTGTGGACGGAATATATGGCAAGGACATCTACAGGTTCACAAAATGACAAAAATGCCGCTCCAACAGGTCGATACGTCGGTGCTGACAATGCAGCTCCACCCGCATCAGCATTCTACGACAAAGGCAAATATGGCACAAAATCCACCACTTATCCGATTTACAGCTATTTTCTGAACGTAGACGGCCAGCTTGTTGTTGCAAACGATGTCCACAATATGAATGGCAACGATGTTATCCTTTTCCGTTTTGGTAAGAAATACACTTCTCACGGCGGACGAATTGCGCCATGGAACCAAACTGTCAACAACGACTGTCACCCTTTGTCGAATTTCCAGTTTATCGAGGCACCGTCCAAGAACCAGTCCATAACCTACCACGTCATCAACAAGTCGGGAGGCGAGGCTTTGCAGAAGTCAGCCACGGCCACTGTCACGACCACCTATGGCATGAGCAACGCCTACGCCAAGATTGAGTTGCCCTCAGAGCTGCGAAGCCCTTTGGCAACAAATTTCAGGTATTACACAGACGCAAGCTGCACCAACGAGATTACCACCGTTCCTGACGGCACAGAGGAGATTCTGACTGAGGAGGAGGTAGCCAGGAAAGGCCTCATCCGCTTGGCCGACGTAAGCTCAATCACAGACATTTATGTCACCTACGACATTGACGACAGTAATCCGTCTCTCTCTCTCGCAGATGGACTGAGCTACTACATTCAAGTTGGCGGCGTATGGATCCAAGCCGACGGCCCAGACGCCAAAGGCGGCACCACCGATTTCACGTCGATAAAAGGAAAGACCGAATACACATGGAATATCGGCGCCGACCCTTACGACATTAAAATCTCCAACAGTTCACAGGCCGGAAAGCAGTTGGGCAGCAGCAGTGTAAGTGACGGTTCCTCATTGCAGCTTGTCAACTCCCCCGCTTACGGCTCGTATGCCTTGCTTGGCGGCAAGGGTGAGGGCTATGTACTGGCTACGGCATCAGGCTCTGACATCTCAGACCACCCATACGCTTATATCGGTGGATCCGGAGTCGGCTCGACCCTGAGTCTCTCTCGCACCGCCACAAACGGCTATGCACCACTTGAGACCGATGCCATACAAGTGGAGTTTGCCAACACAAACCTACGTGAATACACCTACAAGGTCTATACAAACACCTCTGGCGGAGCCACAGTTGCCGCAGTGGAGACGATAACAGCCATAAGCGGTCAGGCACCTTCTCTACCCGAAAGCATCCGTGCGGCGTTCACCTCCGGCTACGAGTATTACGAGGCTGACGGCGTTACTCCCATGAGTACACTTCCAAACAACTCCGCCACAGTGATTGTGAAGGGGTACACCGTTTCCGAACCGTCGATTGAGTTTAGCGGCGACCGTTATTATTATATTTCTGTCAGCGGAAAATATCTCTACAACAACAGCGGCTCACTTGGCCAGACCACCACATCAACAAACAATGACAACTACCTCTGGGCACCCTTATCCACAGATAACGACCCTTACCACGTCGTGCTGCGCAACAAAGCCAACCCCTCGCTGCTTACCCAGCCCTTCGTGCTGGTGGCCGGCTCCACAGACGGCCAATACGAGCTGCTTCAGGCTTCCGACACCGACACCAAGCTCTACCTGAAATCAGGCTCACCAACACCTTCCACCGCCAAACACGGCTCCAGCTTTATTCAGGCTACTTTCAGCAGTCCGCAGGTTACTGTGACAATGCACATACTGAACAACAAAAACAACGTGGCAATTTCTTTGCCGTCCATGTCGTTCGACGGCGGTGCCAAATTCTCGGTACCCGCAGCTTATAAGTCAGCCCTCTTGGCAGACACCGACTACACCTATCACACCAGCGACCAGCTTGCGCAGAAAGAAAGCTCCAAAATAGAGCGCATCCCATATTCCGGAAACCACACCATCTATGTGCGCTACACCTACGACAACGACAGTTCCCCTCTGGATTTGAGCGGCGAGACATGGTACAACTGGCGAATGGTGTATGGAGGTAACCGATATGTGTACTACGACGGCAGCAATCAAAGTAACGTGGCAAGGACGACTGAGACCACTGATGAGATCACACTCTCCGCCCCCAACTATCTTTGGCACTTGTCGGGCAACGACCCCTACGACATAACCTTGACAAACCGTTCCTATCAAAACTTACTTCTTTCTAAAACTACATTAGCCTACAACAAAAGCTATGAGCTCTACGGACGCTCAGATGGAACTGAGAACACAATCCAGCATTTCTTTATCACCCAGGCTGAAGGCAGCGGTTATTACCAGATAGTGGCAGCCTACACCCCGACAGAGACAGCCTCCAATCCGCTGTTCTACATAGAGTATGAGACAGGCTCCACCAACTATCGCTTGTGGCTTCGAGGCAACGAAGTCCGCAACCATGGCGATGAACTCTTAAAGCTGGAGTTTATCCCACGCCTGGTGTACAACGTGGTTAACCAGAGCGGAGATGTGGCCGTCAGCAAGGCTGTAACCCTTGACGCCTCATTCGGCGTGCCCGCATCAATCAAAAGCCCGGCGGCAAGCAACTGGACTTATTACTCCACTCTCTCCGACGCACAAAACAAGCAAAACGCCATAAGTGCGAAGCCTGCCAAAGGCAGTATTTACTGCCGCTACGACTACACCCCTGCTTCCAGCCCCATAGACATTGACGGCCATACCGTTTACACAATGCATTTCACCCGCCGTCCGTTTTTTCTGTACGGCCGTACCCCCGATTACATTCACGCCACCTCTGGAGCAACACTCTCGGATGCCAACAAACAGAACTACATCTATCAATGGTTTTTTACCGGTGGCGACCCCTATAACCTGACGGTTGCGAACCTGAACTTCCCGGATTTGGTTGTAGCCTGCAACTCTGCCTTAGCCAGTTCTGACCTCAGGTTAGTATACCTGCTATCTCCCGACCACGCCTCCATCACCACCAAACGCTTTATGCTTTTGCCCGGAGCGGAAAACGGTAAATATGCCTTCGCAGCAACAGGTCTGAACTTCAACGGCAATCTTTTTTACCTGCGTTCTTCAGAAAGCAGCAACGACAATTTCCGCATCAGCGCCGGCACAACTATCACAAACACCACGGTGGATACTCAGTGTGAGCTTACTCCCTATCGCATCTATTCCGTGATTGACAACAGCGGCGACGAGGCGGCACGCATAACCATACCTGTGGAGAGCAATGACGATCCGCTACGCCTTCCAAATGTAATCAAGAGTGTACATCTCGACTACAACCGGTTCCAATATTACGAATCGCAGGCCGACGCCCTCGCACGCACCTCAGCCATCAGCGACACGAAGGCCAAACTGCACGGTACAAACGGTGTTATATATGTGCGCTACACATGGGATCCAACATCCTCAGCCGCACCCATCGACCTGCAGGGGAACACTTGGTACACATGGAACTATCCCCTTGCCGACAACAGCTATCTGCACGGCAGAGGACCAGGCGACATCAGCACCAACGCACTAAACACGCGCGCCAATCTCGTCCAGAATCCTACGCAAGCCACCCTTGCCGATGACACATACCAATGGCGTTTTCTTGGCAACGACCCCTACCGCATAAAGATTGAGAACAAAGCTACTCCTGGATATGTTGGGAGCAAGACAAGCAGGTGGGAATTATATCTGTACCCCGACGGCGAGCAGACTATGCAGCGCTTCTTCATCACCCAGTCGGAAGGAATGAGCACCTATCAGGTGATAGGTATATATGACGGCACAGACCCTTCCCTGCACACCTGGCCTTATTACTATCTGAAGGCAGGAAACAACAATGACGGCGACCCCGGCATACCCTATATCTATAACTCTGTCACCAAACAAGACGGCAGCGACTATCTGCAGATCCGCTTCTCTGTTCCCACAAGCTACCGAATCATCAACAAGCAGGGTAAGCTGGTATGGGGCGATATTCCCGGTTTGGGCAACACCGGCGAGATGCCCGACCTGCCATACGCCTACAAGAGTCCGTTAGCCACAAACTACCGCTACTATTCCGACGGCGGCTACGACAGCGAGACAGACACATATAGCCCAACCGGACAAATTACCGCATCTGACTTCGTGCCCGGCAACAGCAACGTGATTTACGTGCTCTACGACTATGACCCCAACAACTCTGTTTCTTTTGGCAGCGAGACTACACACGTTGATCTGAATGGTCAGAAAACCTATCTTATCAACACCCACTCTAATGGAACCAAACGATTCTGGTTTTGGATCACCTCAAATAGTACAGTTACGAAAAGTGCAACATCCTCGCTTGACGGAAACCATAAATATTACCAGATAGACAAGGAAGGAGCGAACGAGCCTTCACCACTCTCTCCCAGCCACCTGTGGACACTCAGCTCAGTTGACGGCACACCAGACCCCTACGCCATTGTCATCCACAACGCCAGCCACCCCGACTACTTCCTATCAGTCCAGAATGGTATTTATCTTAGTGGCAACCCCACCTGGCCATGGGCTATCCACAATGACGAAACCGGCGAGGGCATCATCCGCTCGTGGGCACTGATTAACGGAACAACAGACCATCCATACCGGTTGTTCAGCTCTACAACCATAAACGATGCAGGAGAAGTAGATGTGCCTAATAATAACGGATGGATCACTAAAGCAGCCTATACCACTGCTGATGGCACGTATTCCCGGGATGCCGACATCCAGTTATTTTCACGTGAGATTTTCCTCACCCACGTGGTGAACACCTTGGGTGAGATTGCTTTATCGGGGAGTGTGAATAAGCCGGCAATCCTGTCCACCGTCATCACGATGCCCGACAACCTGAAATCTCCGCTTATTGATGCCAGCCTCGACGGCAGCTACCGGTTCTTCAACACTCAGGAGGATGCCTACGCCTACAGCCGCTCAAAGACCGCCGCCGCCCGCGCGACAGCCGCTTCAAAAGCCATCACCAGCTACAGCGAGATAAGCGGCAGCAGCTTCTATATTGGTTACAACTATGACCCCGCCACCGCTCCTGCCGGCTCCCCCACCCTTAACAGCGACAACTGGTATTACATCTATTGGAACAACAGCGGCACGAAACGCTATCTGTCACGAAGCATAAACAACAGCAACCACAACAATGAAAACTGGGTGTGGACCATCGACGAGAGCAACTTCAGCCCCTCCAGCGTATCGTCAGAGAAGAAGAGCTATTTCATGTGGAAATTCTCCGGCAACGATCCCTACCGCATCATAGTGACTAACAAATATGTGTTTAATGAGAACAGCCAGCGTGACGTGTCGGTCAACAGAACCAACAGCTGGAATCCCGGCGCCGGATTCTCAGGAACAGAATACCTCTTTATAATACGTCCCGGCGTTGACAGCGGCACCTACCAGTTAGGAATGACCGGTGTTAACACCAACAACCCGGCTATCGGCACACGTGACTACATATACTATATGTTCTTCACAAACGCCCAGAACACCCTTCAGCTTGCCCGTAACAACCTTAATGAATTCACCACGAGCGCATACAGCTGCGATCGTAACGAAGGCAAGTCCATTACCATAGAGAAGGCAGCCGAAATTCCTGACAAATACACATACCATATCATCGACAACAGCGGACGGGAGGTAATCTCGTTCGAGGCCGGCGACCTTGCCGGCGACAAGCCTCAGGTGCCCGACGAGATCCGCTCGCCGCTTGCCGGCAAATGGCGCTATTACGCAGGCGCCTCAGGACTGACGCTTGCCCAGACCGACGCCACAGCGACCGCCGCCGACACCAAGGGCGACCACACTCAGGCAGGTGCCATCACCGTGCTGGGCGACGAAAAGCAAATTTATGTACGATACTCGGACACCGGCACCTACGCAATCAACACAGAAGTGGACAACTGGGGCTACAAGACCGGCACGGCCACACCATACAGCTTGGAATTCCAGAACGGAACAAAATACTACGAGGAGAGTGCTGACAAGGTGCTCTTCGACGAGGCAAACTGGACCGTGAACGGCATTTTGTACCCCGAATGTAACGGTAACAGCCAGTTCTATGTCTACAATGAGGCTACCCGTCAGACTGCCTTCGCCACCGGCTCCGCATTGCGTACACGTCTGTCGTGGTATCTGACCGGCGGCGACCCCTACCGCCTGCGTATTATAGCCCACAACAACAACACAAACCGAGACCTGAACAACGACGGGTCAAACGAGACCATGCCCAACTCGTTCTATACGTCATACGGTCCCGTGTCGGGCGGCGGCAGCGGAGTGCGAACCACACTGCGCTCACCTTACTATGCCGACGCGTCAATCAGCGGAACAACCATCAGTGCCAGCAAGATTAACTCTGTCAGCACAGGCAATGAGCATACAATCACCACGATGGACGATGTAACGACCTCTGACTGGTCTACAGAATATATGGTGTTGTCATCTGGCCATGACATGAAGCTTGTCACCTCAAATCCCATCACCTATACCGACAGCGAAAACAACGTGCAGACCATCGACGACCTTGACGAGCGCACCGTCCGCACTTTGGAGCACAACTGGAAGCAGTTCCCGACCTACACAGGTATGAAAAACTGGAGCAACACGACCACCTCAAACGGAGCCGGGTGGGCAGCCCTGACCGACGCTGAAAAAGAGCAGATGGGTGGTGTGTACCAGTATGACGACTTTTTGAAGGGCTATCATTGGGACACATACCCCGAGAAAGCCTATTTCTCCACCGTCAACATAGGTGAGCGTTTCAAGCTAGTGGCCTCCAACCTGGTTCCAGCCATCCACCTAATTGACAATCACGGCTGGGAGGTGAAATACTGGCCGTTCCCCAACAGTTCCAACACCAACAAGACACAAAACGCTAATGAGATAGCCGCCCTCACCGCCGCCATAACTAAATACAACAGTCCGCTCGTGGATCACTACACCTGGTACATAGGCAACTCCACCGTTGGCGACGCCACAGCCAGCGTGAACAAAGCTACCGGCTACTATAAATACGAATTTGGAGAGAACCTCACACCTACAATCGCAAGTACGGAGGACTTGAAGAGCGGTATTGACTACTTCAGCAATACGACCTATAAATACGTGACCGGGGATAAAGAGTATACTGTCACCAATGTCAACCACCCTGATATCTATGTGACCTATACGGTTAAGGACCAGTATAAGGACATGACGCTGGAGTATTTCATTGAGCAGGGCGGCAAGCTGGCCGAGGCCTATTCACAGACAGAGGCAGGTTCAGGAGAGACGACACAGGCATTGAAGAATACCACAGCGGCAGACGATGTGTACACAAAAGCCACATCAAACGCCCCCGCCACCCTGAAGAGCACCTACACCGACCCTCTGGACGACCTGCTGTGGAACCTTGCCATCAACCCTGATATCGACGCAGAGATGGGCTATATTTATGGCGGCTCAAACGGTGAGAGCACCTACGAGGAACTACAGGCCGAATACAACGCCAACGGCAAGAACGGCTTCGACCCTTACAACATACGAATCCGCAGCCGTGAGCTGGGAACATATTTCGCCATGGAGTATGACAACGAAGGCAACGTGATTACCTCCGACGGCTCGCTCTTCCTTGAAGACGGAACGGATGTTAAGGTGGTACGCGAGGGCCGCAGCCACAACATGATGCAAATCACCGGAACCACAATGATGATTGTGAACGACAACACTCCTGAGAAGAACTGGCGAATCGTACCCCGCTTTGAGGACGAGGAAATCAGCTCCACCGGCGAGCAGATCCGCAAGACCTACGCACTCCACGACCTGACCACAGTGGACCAGGCAGCCAACGACAACCAGGACGGCGAGGGCACCTTCACAGGCTACACATTGGCCCAGAGCACCATCATCACACCTGTTTACCAACACATATACCACGTGGTGAACAAGTCGAACGACATAGCCATCAACTACCACGCCACCCTGCTACAGCCCATAGGCTCCAACCTCACCATGCCCGAGGAAATTCTGAGTCCGCTGATTAAGAACCAAAGTTTCTATACAGCCGCCGAGACAGACACAGAGACTGGTAAGGTGTACCCCACGGCTGGTACCCAGCTTCCGAGCCTTCCCGCCGTAGGCGAGTTTTGGGTGACCTACGACTATGACCCCGAAACAATCCCCCTGCTCGACATATCTGGACTGAAATACTACAATTTCCTATCGGTGCCCAACTCCGGTAGCACCACATACGCCAGTCTCACAGGAAGCACTTACAACTTACACACCGATAAGTCCACCGATGCCCCCTACCTGTGGGCACCCACCGGCTTGAAGATAGGTGGTGAACCCGACCCCTATCAGGTGACTCTCATCAACAAGAGTGACGGCTCCACAAGCGTGTCCGGAGGCCCCTACATATTGGTCAAGGGCTCTGCCGACGGACTGTTTGAGCTGTTGAAAGCCGATGCCTTTGACGATGAGGATAAGGAATTTGAGCATTTGTCTCTCGGCCCTGGTAACTCCACGTTGATCAACGTGGAGGGTCTTGCCCACAAAAGCAGCAACTTGCAGATGAAGTTTGAGGGTGTACCTCTCAACGTCACATATTATATAATAAACCTCCGCGACAAGATTGCCACCCACAACGTGGCCCAATGCGAGGGTGGCGACCTGCTCTCCGTACCCGCCCCTATCAGCAGTCCGCTGGTGAACAAGGAAAACTATATCTTCTGGATAAGCAACAACTCGACGAACACCCCTGAGACTATTGACAGCAACCAATATGCCGACGACTTCCGACTCGGCTACGACGGTCAGCCGCTCAACATATATGTCACTTACACCTACGACAACAGCAGCAGTCCGCTCGACCTCTCCGGTGTGTCGGGCTACAACATAATGTCGGATGACGACTACGCCCTTCAAAGCGGAAACGGCCAATATCCGACAGCCAAATTTATGGGTGAGCTGAACCAGTCACTTCTTCGCTCCGACGAGTATATATGGGAATTGGAATCCGTAGATCCCTCAATCCCCGACCCCTATGACGTGCAAGTGAACCGCCGCAATCTGAAGAACGGCTCGGCCGACTATCAAGACCACTCATATCTGCATACAAGCAACTACAACTGGAACAACAATAATATTCCAGATAGGATGAACGGTCACTGGCTATGGATGAAACCTGCGAGCTGGAGATTTATCATAGTCAACGGTGACAACGATGGCACATACAAACTGATGGCGTCATCATTTGACGAAAGCCGCTATGGGCAATACGTACAAGACTTAACAGCAGGTAACATCACCACATCTCACTACTGGTATCTGGACATGTACCTGAACAAGTCCAACAGCGGAGACGGTAATAACAGGATACCAGATGTCTCCCGCGACAATAATAGTAACGTGTCAGCCTTCTCACACTTCAACTTCCGGTTTATTCCTGTCGACGTGGTAAATGTTCTATACCACATCCTCCACAAAGTCACCGGATTGGATCAGGCATATCTTGAAGAGAATGTGGTGGCACGCGAGAACATCGTGCTGCCTGAGGCTCTGCTACGCAAATACTGCACATATAAGTACTACACCAAGTGGCACAACAACGACATTATGACCGGCGATGACACCAGCACCCGCGAGACGACCTGCAAGCCTGAGTATCTGGCAGAGACCATCCCCTATGTGCTGCGCGACGACGGCAAGAACGCCACCATCAACATATTCGTGGAATACGAGGCAGACATGCCGTTCAACGTGATGGCTTCCACCCAGAGCCAGATTGAGGCGCTTGCCACCGGCACGAAGGCCCTGGAGGCTTTTTTCGACCTGACGACCTACGAGAAGCGCGTGCAGACACTGGGCAGCGTGATTGAGGAGAACCCCTCCGCATTCACTGACTATCTGGCTTCTTATCCCGATGTGCGCGATGTAGCCGCCCGCGCGTCAATGCGCCGCTGCGACTTCGTCTACTTCATGGTGATGGACACCAACGACGACTCAAGCAGGGGTAACCAGTACTTCCTGCGCCACAACGCCAACGGCAGCGTGGACTGGCTGAACAACGAGTACAAGCTCTACGTGTCGGACAACTCCAACATCAACAAATGGGACTACAGCCGCTGTGCCGAGGCCTACCGTGAGAACGACCACGACCCGTTCCAGGAGAAGCGGTGGTTGTGGGCTTTCGCCGGCGACCCCTACGACTTCTTTATTTTCAATCTCAGCGGTGCGATGAAGGAGACTTGGAACGAGCTGGAGGACGGCGTTGACGCCGAATACTATCTGGATCACGTGGTGAACTACCGCACCATCACCAACTCTGTAGGCAACGTGACTGGCTACGCCCCCAATGTGCCGGACTACGACTATGAGATGAAACCTGCCGACCACTATACCTGGAGCCTGTCCTACGGAACGGGCGCGAACAGCGACAACACCTTCAGCATAATGGCCGGCCGCCTGGACACCAACGGCAAACTGTCGCCGGCCCTGAACGACGCACCTGTCTACTGGCAGATGAAGGACAACAAGACCGTGTCGCTCCAAAACCGCTCCCAGACATTCGACAAGACAGACTACAACATCAGGCTGCTTCCCTATGAGCCGAAGAAATACGAGGATGTCAGGCTGCTCGTTCGCCGCGATGACATGGTGAGTCAATACAAGTCATGGCTTGTGAGTCAGGGCGAGAACAACCACCTCCCCTATTATCAGGGAGCGGAAGGCGTGGCACCAAATCCGGCGATCGCGGCCAAGCACATGGGATATATCGACGCCGGCCTGCACGACAGCAGCGGCAATCCCACAGGCACGACCACCGGCACCGTGCGTATGTTCACTGCCACGAACGAGCGGGCATACGTAGCCGGCGACGTGATTAAGGCAGACCTGTCGAACCTGTCGATTGACGTGAAGCGGGCTTTCTGCGAATACAAAATCTACAGCGACGACTACTTCAACGAGGGCGACTACACCGTGATTGAAGGACCTGTCAGGGGAGAGGTACAGACTGACGCACAGGGAAAGATTATCTACACTGCCGTAGGAACCCCGATGTACACCTACTATGCGTATGACCCCAATCAGCCCGACCACATCAAGCGCGACGGCGAAGGTAACAAAATCCAAAGCCCGCCACAAACTATTTACGTGGAATATGAGGTGACGAGCGACATTTTCTTGAAGCAGCATCCAACAAAAGCCCAGGTTCAGGAGATGAAGGCCAACAACGACCATGTGTATTTCATGGACTTCCCCGACCCCAAGATGATAGGTACCCGGAAAGAGGCCTACAACACGGGTCACCATGCCTACTTCGACGAGACGGCCACCTTCCAGGAGCAGATTGGCCAGCTACACGAGGGAGTGGCGGAGAAGATGAAATGGAACGGGTCGAAATTTGTGGATGACTTTGATAAAGTGTTCAACGACTGCCAGTACAAGACCACAGACAACCGCATGAACAGCGTGCCCGAGGACCTGAAATGGTATTTCGTGGGCGACCCTTACGCCGTTCAGGTTTACAACACGAACAGCAAGTTCGAGAAAGAAGATGAGCCCGGCTTTGACCCCGACTGTACGAACGCCGCCAACCTGGCCCGGTTCGACCCCACCGAGAGCCGCTTCCAGTTCGTGGTGGACTGCGTACACCTGCGCATCCCCGACGCCAGCATTATTGACGAGCGCACGAAGATAGAGTACACCGATGAAAGCGGCCGCGTGCTCGGCTCTGTTGACAACGAGAACTA
>JAZUMZ010000215.1:0-2362 GCA_045603885.1 Bacteroidaceae bacterium
CGGGCGCCCTTACATCTTGGAGCGCCCGCCCTGATATGCTGGAGCGGTCGGCCGAAACCGAGTTTTTGTATATCCTAAAATCCTAAGAATTTTGTAATCTCTCAGGCTTATTCGTATCTTTGCGGTCAAGAAAGGGCTCAGTCGATAATCAGTGGGGGTAAGCATAAATCATAGAGAGCCTGTAGAGAAAGAATTTCTCATCCCTGATACCTCTGAGTGCAGCCCTGAAAGCCTTGACCTTGGCATTGAAAGACTCAGCCGCAGCATTAGACGACCTGTTGTTGTAGAAGTTGAGTATGTCATCGTAGTGCTCATAGAAGGTAGCGGCAATGACGTTGAAGGAATGGAATCCAGCCTCTTCCACCTTGTTGTACCACTTGGCCATTGATAACCTTGCTGCATCCTTGACGGTGTTCTTCGCAAAGATCATCCTCAGCGAGTGTGACAGGGAATAGGCCTGCTGTAGGTCAGGGTATTCTGCGAACAGGATTTTGGCTCTCCTGGCCTGTGACTTGGTCCACTTGTCGGCGGACTTGAAGAGCAGGTAGCGGCTCCGCGCCAGCAGTTCCTTCTTGGTGTCGCCGTTGTCGTAACGGAATGGCACGTACTCCCGTCCTTCGAGCTTTGCGTTCTCCATGTCGTCGTTGGCCTCCTGTATGGCATCCCAGCGGTGCTTGATACGCATCTCCTGTACGGCATCGCAGGCAAGCTTCTGGATGTGGAAGCGGTCTATGACGCGCTGTGCCTTGGGAAAGCTGCTGCGGACTATCTTGCGCATGGAGTCCGACAGGTCGAGCGTCACCTCTTTGACCGCCTCACGCCTGTCTTCCGGAATCTCCTCTAAAGCCCGTATCACGTCTTCCGACTTCGTCCCTGACACGATGGCCACAAGGCACCCTTCTCCGCCGTGACGGTCGCGGTTGGTCACGATGGTGTACAGTTCACCGTTGGACAGGCTCGTCTCGTCAATGGCCAGGTTCTCGCCGATGTTCTCAGGGAACACCAGCCACTCGTCGGCATGGGCAAGTTCGCTCCACCGTCGGTAGCCGCTCAGCACCTCCTTGTACTGCTTCTCAAACGTATGTGCGTCAATGTAGTAGAAGTCCTCAAGCGTACGGCAGGTCACCGGGGACGTCTCCATACGTCTCTTTTAAAAAAGCCGCAAACTCCTTCGAGTAGCGGGTGCCGTCGGCTGTCACCTTCAGCGGCAGGATGAAGCTCTTGCCTGTACGGCTGTCCACCCAGCGGCGACGCCGAAGGACCAGGACCACCTTGTGGTCGCGGATGGGAAAGTCCGTCACCTCCACGGGAGCAATGAAGCCCTTGGACTCGAAATGACCGTCATTCTGCAAATCGGCGTTCATCTTCTCGTCAAGGTGGATGTGCATCTCTGGCTCGTCGTAAGCCTTGGTATCCACGTACTCTATATCTGTTATCACGAAGTTGTCGAGAACCTCCTTGGGAAGCACTAAGCGTGCCAGCATCAATAAACCTTTGTCTTCCATGCGGCAAAGGTAAGAAATTTACCTGATATTTGAAAAGGTTCCCCTATGAAATATCGACTGCCCCGGAACAATAACTCATTCTTTAATAATAATAAAGAGATCTTGTTCCAATGCTGGTTTCTTCGTCCTGCAAGCCTTCCCCATCGGTTCCAGCGACCAGCCAAATTCCTTCAGATTCTCTTTCAAGGCATAGTTGATGATGCACTTGTGGCTGTAAGCATCAGTGCCGTTCTTGAACTTCGGCTGCTTTTCTTTGTCCAGAATCACCTGCATCACCTGCACGTAACTGTCGTAACTCCGATGGGCAACCAAGCGTATCTGACGCATATAGTGCTTCACCTCATCGTCGTGCAGATAATGGCCAAGCAGCGTTTCCAGTGCATACTCCTGGGCATCGTGAGGAGCATTATACCAAGTGTTCTGTCTGACTCGCTGATAAATATCGGGATGCTCTACAGGCTCCACATACGCCTCGTATGGCGATAATGGTTCGTCGCCTTTCTGCCAGGGCTTGCTGTTTCCTTCACTACTTTCCGTTTCATTTTAAAGTTGATTTTCTGTTAATCTCTCGCCTTTCGGCATTGCAAAAAATGTCAGGGGCAGATTCGGAAAAGTCAGGCAGTGCTTGACTTTTTCCGAATCGCTGAATAAGGTGGCTGGCAATAGATTGGGAAATTACTGGGAATGCAAAAAAAGACCGACAGCAATGATGCTGTCAGCCTTTCGAGTTAGAGAGAATGCGCTTTGTCAGAATGCGATTGGGCCATTGCCCATACAGGAGGTCGTTCCGAGGGCGGTCAAGGCCGCGGTGAGGATTGACACGATGACCTGAATAATAGTCTTCCAAGTTTCTTTCT
>JAZUMZ010000216.1:0-5463 GCA_045603885.1 Bacteroidaceae bacterium
CTACAACTCCTTGGCACACAGAACGACATGGCTACGATCCGACTTAGGGGCGGCAGACACTCGAGCACACCGACGGTAATGTAGCCATAAGCCTTGATGTCTCAGAGTTCGCGCCCGGTGTCCACTCGTTTGCATACCGTGCGATCGACAGCCGTGGGCTGTACTCATACCCGTTCGTCAAGCACTTCGTCATACCAGCGCTGCCAGAGGAGACTTTCCCCGACAACGCGATTGTCAAGATGGAATATTGGTTCGACTACGACTTCGAGGGGCGGCAGACACTTGAGCACACCGACGGTAATGTAGCCATAAGCTTCGATGTCTCAGAGTTCGCGCCTGGTGTCCACTCGTTTGCATACCGCGCGATCGACAGCCGTGGGCAGTGCTCATATCCGTTCGTAAAGCACTTCGTCATTCCAGGTAAGCCAGATGAGGAAATCACTGGTATCACCTATTATGAATATTGGTTCAACCACGGACCGAGGGTTCATGTGGACGTGGATTTGCAAAACCCTCTCACACTTGAGAATCAGATTATTGAGGTGAAGGACGTGGTTCCAAATAAGATTACTGAGGATTACAAGTTTGACGTGGAGACAGGAATAATATCTATAGACGACAACGTGTTCTTTGGCATACAGGCGTTCGACAACCTCGGACATCCGTCTTCAGGAGTGCTCTCGGAGAGATTCCCCTTCACCGTGGAGATGAAACCTGTGTTCGCTGATATCGAAAACGGTGACACTTTGGAGTTCAACTCGCCAAAGCCCGGATATGTGGCTTGCTTCAAGGCCAAGACCGAAGCGGAGGATGTCATTACCTTGACATTGGACTCTGAATGCAAGCTTGACTTGTATGACACGGCCGGAGCGAAAATCGAATATAAGAAAGAGACTGACAATGATTCAGGAAACGTGAGGTACAATGCCATAATCCCAGGAACCGGTTTCTATGCAATACTTTGGGATGGGAAGCCCGGTGTTGATGTCATGAGTATCGCTTATTATGTAAAGATGCCTGATGCTGACGTGAATGAGGACGGAAAAGTCAACATCTCCGATGTTGTGGCAGTCATCAACACAATCGCTGGTACGGCATATTTCGAGAAAGCGGATGTCAACGGCGACGAGAAGACCAACATCTCTGACATCGTGGCGGTGATTAACTACATTGCCAAAGGAAAACACTGATTCCCGCAATTTTCAATTCTGCGTGCCTGAATTCACCGTAACGAATTCAGACACGCATTTTGTTTTTTACCTGTGCGTGAAAAATAATACCGTCGGAAAATGAAAATTATTCTTTTTTGTGGATTATAATATCGAAATTTTTATATAAATTTGCAAATTAAATCATGAGAGGGTTGTTCAGAGACTCATTTGTTCAAATTTTTATAAAAATCAAACATGGCTGAAACAAAAAAGAAAGAGAACCGTCATATCGGATATTTCATCTTTTTGGCTATTATCACTTCGTTTCTCATCTTCCTTATTTACAAGAAAGTGACGCTCCCTGAGGAGAAACCCATGAAGTCGCTTCCAGAGGAACGGCCTGTGAAGAAAACGGAGTATGTGCTGCTCGACAGCTCGGCACGTGGAGACACCATCTACGAGGAGGAGATCAGCCTTCTGTCGCCGGAGCTCCCAAAGGTGCGTGTCCACGACCCTGTGGCAGCGACTGCTGCCGACGACTTGATGGCTGATGATGGAGATGCCGACGAGCCTGCCGCGACAGAGCCGCAGGTACATAAGCCAACCCCTCAGCCGTCGGTCACTCTCAAGTCTGAGCAGTCCGTGCGCAACATGTTGTTGTCAAACCGATTTGTTGACCGCACGTCGGGTGAGGTCATCACTTTTACCAACAACGGCAATGTGCTTTACAAGAACGGACAGGCACAGACAAGCGAGATGGAGATGCAGAATCTCTCAGGAAACAAGGCCGTGATGTATTTTTATGATGATCGTAACAACTCTTGGGATGTGACACTCGACGTGAGTGGACAATACAAGCGGCTTGAGTACATGAACAACATGTACACGGCGGAATAAGACTGAGACCCTATAGGGTAGTTCTATAATAAAAAGGAGGACCTATGCGGACAGTTTTCAAGATAACAGGTCTCGCCATGCTGTTGTTTTCTTTTTCTCAACAGCGGGCTTTGGGATGTTTGAGCGAATATCCCACTCACAACTATTATATGATCCGCTATTCCGACCCAGTCGGAGAAAACAACCGGCATTCGGAGGAAATAGCCGCCTTTTGGAAAGAATATACCAATGGACGCTTCAAGGAATATCCCACATACGACATCTCCGGCTTAAAAAGGTATATCGAGAATAATGGAGACACAGAGATGCTCGCCTACGTCAACTTGCTGAATCAGTATCTTGACTTCAGTGTGGAGATGAGCGACCTCGACTGGCTGTATCCCACAAAGGAGGATTTAGCCGAGCGTGACTCCATATTAAGAGCCATGGCTGACGAATGTGCCTCCTACAAGGGAAAGCGACTGAGAAGCCAATATGCTCTCCTGTATATGCGCTCGAATATGCTCCTTAAACAATGGCAGGAAATCGAGCGTTTCTGGAACTCAACAGCACGCCACCTGCCTCAAAATGTATATAGGGCGATGATGGAGAACATATATGCCGGAGCACTGTTCAGAAAAGGGGCGCTCGAGGAGGCTACCGAGATCTATTCAAGACAGGGTGATGAGCAGAGTATCAGATGGACTCTTCGGAAATACCGTAATCTTGCAGGAATAAAGAAGATTTATGACATCAACCCCAACTCATACAGCCTCTACTATCTTGTCCAGGACTTTGTGAATAATGTTCAGGAGAGTATAGACACAGAGGATGAGGAGTTTATCCTGGCCATGGGACATCTGAAGATTCTGAAAGAGGAGGCTTTGGGTTTCTGCGAGTTCGCTGATTCTGTATTGTCTCAGGGCAAGGTTTCCGATCCGTGTATGTGGGGCACTGCACAGGCAATGGCATATTACCTTGTAGGCGACGAGCGGGCACAGGAGTCGGTTACGAGAGCTATGTCGCTCGAAGGTACAGATCGTGTCAAGGACAATTGCCGGTGCGTGAGACTATTGATTGAGAGCAGCTCTGCTTCGTGCGACACATCATGGCTGATAGGAGAGCTGAAATGGCTTGAGGCTAAATGCCAAAACGAGCAGCAGGGAGACTATTGCTTCAGCAACGCATACGACCGCATACTCGTAAAGGCTCTCGCACCACGTCTCAAGGCGGAGGGAAGGAGAGAGATGGCACTTGCGGTACTGGCGATGTACAACGAGTATATGGTACAGCACAGTAATTACCACCATCGAAGTCTTTCTTACAACGCAGAGCTGTTAGGAGTAAGCACATGGAACAATGACTTCAGGAGTGAGTTCGCACAGGATTATCTGTTCCCGCTACCAGCCAAGGAATGTGAGGAGTTTTTCGATTTTATCCGAGCACCACATGCCGATGCACTCGAGCGCTACGTATGCCAAAGAGTGTATAAGGACGATGACTTCTATAACGACCTGATTGGTACAAAATACACGGCGGAGGCACGATTCAACGATGCTGTGCGGTTTCATGAGAAAGTGGGCCTTGACTATCTCAGCAAACTTAATGTCAGTTACTACATGAAAAACCGCGATTATAATAAAGAAAAGTGGTTTTGTTGTCAGCGCTCTAAAGATGATGAGCTGAATGAGGGAATGAGAAACATAAAATTCTCATCAAATCCAAAGCTGCAGTTCTGCAGAGACATGCTTAAGCTCCAGAATGAGTACGGTCACAAAAGTTTTAAGCCTGAGGGACCGGCTTTAGCCTACAAATTGGCTACCATGTATTATCAGGCGTCATACAAAGGCGACTGCTGGTGGCTTACTGACTACGGCAACAGCGTATGGGCGTTCAAACCATCCAACAAGTGGGAGAACGACTTTGTGAAAAGTGCGAAAGTGTGCCTGGAGGCGGCTAAGACATCAAAGAACGACGAGTTGGTGGGTAAAAGCCTGTTCGCCTCGGCTTTCATCGCCATTCAGTTCATCAATGAGAAATACGATGATCCCAGTTACGAGGATGAGATGTTGTTCGATGACGGAGACGCATACTCACGGCTGTTCAACCCTGTGCCTATGTCGGAGCACTACAACACTCTCAACGAGCTCAGTAACTACTGGGAGGGACATAAGGAGCATATCCCGGAGTATATGAGCAGGTGCGATGTCTTGAAGAAGTTCAGGAAACTCAAGTGGATAATGAATTATTGACTGGTCTCTCACTCAAATAGCTGGTCAAGCAGTATTCCGACGATTGTGTCGGCAACAGCCCGGGAGTCAATGTCGAGGAAACTGTTATCGTCCGTATTGGCGGAGTCTGTGTCTTCAATGGTTTCCACCTCGTCTTCATTGTATGTCGGCTCTAATGCAGCTCTTTCGCTCTCCCTGAGCGTGTTGTATTTCTGGGAGAACAATTCGTTCAGTCGGTCTATAGACCTGTTCAGACTGTTGGTGTGACTCTCGTTGGGCTCTATGCCATCGTATTTTGTGTTGAGCTCGATAACCTTGTCGCTGAAATCATTCGCTACCGCATTGAGTGAGTCGGTGCTTAATGCCGAGTTTATACGGTCCTCGGTGCTTTCCAACAATTCGTTGTATTCATCAAAATAAGCAAACTCTCTCTGCCTTTTCTCGTTCTCACGGTTTATCGAGTCAAGACGTGCTTGTTCACGAGGGTCTTTCTTGGGTACCTCTACGGGTTCCTTACGACCGAAAATACCATTCAGCACACCGGATTTATAAAGGAAAAACGCGGCAGTGAGAAGCATTACCATGACTGAGATAAAAAGCCACATGCCTGAGTGGTTCTTTTTCTTTGGACGTGACGGCTGGGGAGCACGGTATCCGTTGCCGTATGACGGGAACATAGGGCGTGGAGGAACATAGGTGGGGCGTTGGGAAGACTGGAAAGGAGCAGGGCCGCTTGGCACATATTGGGTGCTGAATCCGCCGGAGGCAGACTCTCGGGGACGCATTCCTGCGTCGGGGTCAATCAGTGTGGGCTCGTCGCCGGTGGCGACAGAGGCTGTGCCGGTTTCCAAAAAACGGAGCACATCACGCACTCCCTGTGGACGCTCGCCCCTCGTAGGCATCATCATCCAGCGAATAAGTTTGCGGGTGCGGTCTGAAGTCTCAGGCGTGAAATGGAAGGCGCCGGCTTTGCTGTTGACAATGTCGATATCCTGAGGAGGACGCTGGGCGGTGACAAGATAATAGAACGTGGCGCCTAATGAATAGATGTCGGTCCATATACCAACTTCCTCGGGACGGTGCTGCCTGACTTCCATCGGAGCGTAGGCGGGGGTATATACTGTGACGGGGTTGGAGTTGTCGGTGGTCAGACGGGCGGCGCCGAAGTCAAGGACTTTGGCGGTGCCGTTTTTGTCAATCATCAC
>JAZUMZ010000217.1:0-12982 GCA_045603885.1 Bacteroidaceae bacterium
GCATTTATAAAACTAAATATTTATGCCTATGAAAGCTAAACAAAAACTAACTAATTCGGAGTTGCAGGTGATGGAATGCCTGTGGCAACTTCCGGGTGGCAAGGGGTATGGCAAGGAAATCACTGAACGGTTTCCCGACCCGAAGCCTGCCTATAACACGGTTGCGACCTTTCTCCAGATTCTCGAGAAGAAAGGATTTGTGGAGTCTTTCCATCAAGGACGCAAACTGATTTTTCAGGCGTTGGTGAGCCGTGACGAATATGCGCGTTTTTCCATTAAAGACACCACTAAAGCATTCTTTGGTGGCTCCTTTGCCCGTCTTGTATCATTCTTTGCCAAAGAGGAGAACCTCTCTCAAGAGGAAATCAATGAGATCGTGAACATTATAAAGGAAGGTAAAAAATGAGTGTTGAATTTGGCATATTTCCATTAACGGGCATTCTGCTTGCCACTTTGCTGTACGGTATATACCGCCTGCTGATACACATGCGCTGCAATCCGCATACCAGTCAGTGGTATATCGTTGCGGCGGTTGGTGTATCGCTCTTGGTCACTTTCATGCAGCCAGTGACATTGATTGACCGCAATGCTGAAAAAGGGAGTGAGAGTGAAATCCAGAGCTCATCTCCAGTTATGGTTGAAAATCCAAATTCTGATGCCAATATAACACAAACAGTTGTTGCAAACACAGAAAACACTCAGACTTTTGAACCGATTCATGAAACACAGCCTATCATCAATAACGATATTATCAATGGCGAGGCTGTAACGGTAATCAGAATCGTCTATATTGTCGGTGTCATTGCCATGCTCCTCTTCTTCATTATTCAGATAGTATGGCTGGTTCGTATTCGCCAACGAAGCACACACATGGAAATGGAAAACGGAGTTCGTGTTTATGACACGGACGTTCCTGTACCGTTCTCTTTCGGCAATAGCGTCTTCATGCCGGAGGGGATGGAGAAACAGGTAAGGGATGACGTGTTCCTCCATGAAAGCAAGCACCTGCTTCACGGACATTACCGGAAACTCTGTCTCATGCAAATCATGCAGGCAATAGGTTGGTTTAATCCGTTCATCTGGCTCTTCACAAATGAGTATAAGTTGCAACAGGAGATGGAGGTGGACCAGGATGTGATGGACAGCGGGCGCGACCGTGAACAGTATCAGATGAATCTCCTAAAAATGTGTCTGAAAAACAACAATTGGGTGCAGATCATGCCGGCATTCAGCAGTTCGGTCATCAAACGGCGCATTCTCTTTATGAATCACTGGAAACCGTCTAGCTCTGCTACAATAAGAATGGTCACCTCGTTTGCCGTTTTGATATTACTGCTCGTTACAACCGCTTTCGCTACATCAAGCACGAAAATCGACAAATGTCCTATTGATGGGGTGTGGACAACTGAATGGATTCGCAACACGGATCAAAAAGAGGAGTTGGTACCATCGCTGGCAGGAAACGCGTTCTATGGCAACGACATGATGATGAACTTCACTTGGTTTTCCCGTTATAATGGGGTAAATATGCGGTTTAATTTCTCTGGTGAGCCTCAAATATGGCGTAACGGAAAGATTTATGATGATAATGGAAATATAATGGACATAAAGCTGAAGGATAATGGAAAGAAATTCCTGAAACGATTCAAACGAACACCTAAGATGACTAATCTTGTAGATGGTTCTGATGTCACCGAGCAATGGAAAAGGATCGAGCCGGATAAGGATGTGCTCAGAATACTACATGCACTATATACGGCAGGGCAGGACAAAAGTAGGAATGTATATGGTATATGGCAGGAAAACATCGATACGGTTCAGTATCTGAGTAATTATTTTGTGGCGAACAAAGACATCTATGCGCGTTTTACCATCTGGCAGGAGCCCGACAGTTATTGGTGCAGCGCAGGAGGATGGTGTGGTGACTTCCGTTATGAGGGAGAAGACAAGGTATTCTTGTCCGACCGTACAGCCAACATAGAATGGCACGACAGAGACTCCATGACACTAATCATTCCGAGAGACAGTGGGGTACTGGAGCCTCATGTCTATCACCGCTCAAAATTGCCGGACAGGTTCCTGCAATGTCTCACGGCTGCCGAAGGCTTTGAATAATATTATCAACTTCACAACTAACAACTAGTCACAGTATTTACTAGTTAATTCGTCATTTTAACATCATGAGAAAAGCATTTATTATGCTGGCATTTTTTGCCAGCACAGCCCTGACCATATCTCTACAGGCACAGGAAAACAACCCAAAAGAGCGGAAGATTTCGTTGTGGGGACATGTGAGAGACAATGTCACTCGCATAGGGATAGATAATGCGTTCATCACCCTCATGACATCCGACAGCATTGTGGTGGACACCATGCGTGTGTTCGGTATGGGAAAGTGGGATGGTGGTAACAAATACGATGTGGCATACAAGTTTCAGGTGCCGGCGCGTCCACAGAAGTTTATCATCAGGGCGGAGCATCCGGAATATGAGACTATGGACATCAACTTTGAGATCAAGCGTGTGGCGCGCAACACCTATTTTGATGCCCCGTGGCATCTGATGAAACGTAAGCCTACGCAGGAAGAGATGTATCGTATGCTTGAGGAGGTGGAGGTTCGTGCCACTAAAGTAAAGATGGTCTATAAAGGCGACACCATAGTCTATAATGCTGATGCGTTCAATCTGCCCGAAGGCTCCATGCTCGACGCGCTTATTCGCCAACTCGACGGAGTGGAACTAAAAGACGACGGACGAATCCTGGTGAACGGTGAGCAGATTGACGAGCTGCTACTCAACGGCAAGGATTTCTTTAAGCATGACAAGACTGTGCTGCTTGACAATCTGCCGGCTTACACTGTGAAAAACGTTCAGGTACACCATAAATCCACCGACTTCAGCGAGTGGCTGGGACGTGATGACGAGAAAAAACTTTATGTGATGGATGTGGTGCTTAAACGTGATTACGCTCAGGGATGGCTGGCTAATACTGAGGTTGCGGGAGGAACTCCGTTTGGAGAGAAAAACGCTGAGGGTGACAGGTTTGATGAGCGCTATCTGGCACGTCTGTTCGCACTGAGATATACCGACAACTCCCGCCTTTCCACTTTTTTTAATACCAACAACGTGAATGAGACACGAAGGCCGGGAACTAACGGAGAGTGGTCGCCGTCCAATCAGCCTCAAGGGCAGTACAATACCAGGAACATGGGGGTTGACTTACTTATAGACGAGAAAGACAAAAAGTGGAAGGAAAATGCCTCGGTGGATTTCTTATGGAGCAAAAGCCACGACGTGACACTCACCAGCACGGAGCAGTTCTTTGCATCGTCCAACAGCACATACTCGCGTCTTATGAACAGCTCCACATATCATGACATGCGTTTCGGAGTACGAAACAACTTTGAGCTCAAAAAGCCGTTTTGGCTGGGCAGCGAGGTGCGTTTCGGCTATTATGACAACGACAGCCGGGGCGGAAGCCGTTATGTAAATATGCTGACAGACCCGGAACACTTTGGTACAGCGAAAAGGGTGCTCGATGAGGTTTTCTCCGCCACACTCGACACAGACCTGCAAGCTGCTTTGGTAAACAGAAACCGGTCAAAAAGTAAAAACGACGGAAACGGATACAACTCTTCATTCGCTTTGACTGCCACTCACAAACTCGCTACTGGCGACCAAATTGGTCTTAATATAACGGGCAGTTTGAACGGTCATCGCTCGTATGGCTACGACAGCCAGGCTATAGACTACTACCGTACTGACCAGCAAAGGACTCTTAGCAACCGCTATACACATTCGCCTAACAACTCATCAACATTCCGTATTGGACCTTATTATAACATCACATGGATAAACGGATGGGCACTGCGTTCAAGTTATGACTATTATCGGGACTACAATCATCAGACACGCGATGAATACCGGCTCGACCGTCTGCCTTACTGGGAGGATGACACCTGGCATCAGTTTGGGATGCTGCCCTCCACACGCGACTCTTTGCTGATTGCCTTGGACGCAAACAACTCATACGAAAGGAAAAAGACAAATGAGCGACATGTGATTTCCTTCAGACCCCAATATGTGAGACAGGCAAATGGGAAATATAAGTATTTCACGCTTAACATCCCGTTCAATTTCCTGAATGAGAAACTTGACTATAACAGTGTTGCCTTAAACACTATTGTCAGTCAGAGAAAATTCACTTTCACACCGTCGTTCAACGGTATGTTCGCATGGGACAACTATATGAATATTTTTAATTTTGAATACTCACTGTCAATGACAATGCCAGATCTCTACGACATGGTGGATGTGCGCAACGACGCCAATCCGCTTATAATCAGACTAGGAAATCCGTACCTGAGAATGAGAACAGACCATCGTATGCAGACGAGTATAACCCGTCGGTGGAAAGAGCATAACACATCTGTCAACTTCGGTGGTGGACTGAGGTTTTTCCTCAACCAGATATCTCAAGGATACTCATATAACACCTTGACTGGAGTATATACATACAAGCCACAGAATGTAGACGGCAACTGGCAGACCTATTTCTGGAGCAGTTTCAACCGCACCCTCGACAAGGACAACCGTCTGTTACTCTACAACTACATCCATGGCGACTATAGCCGCAATGTGGATTATGCCATGGCGACAAACACAATGACTTCCGACATGCCTGAAGTGGAAACTTCCTTGTCACACGTGAACAACTGGTATCTGCAGAATCGCCTGACCCTCAACTATAGATTTAACGACTTCTACATGGGAGCGCTGATATATGGTCAGTACCGTCACGCCAGCAACAGAGAGCGGACCATAGAGACCATAGATGCTGTGGATTTCTCTTACGGAGTCAATGCCGGCTACGTGTTCAGTAAAGAGTCTTATCCAAAGTGGCTCCGGAAATTTAATGTAAGTACCGATATCAAGATGTACTCACGTCGTGGTTATGGTGAAAAGTCGCTTAACACCGATGACCTTGTGTGGAACGCGTCAGTCTCCCGGTCGTTCTGCAAGGGAAAAATCCTTGTTAACCTTGAGGCTTTCGACATTCTTCACCAGTTATCGAACACCCAGATTGTCATTAACGGACAGGGTAGGACAGAGACTATACGAAATACTCTCCCACGGTATATAATGTTGCATGTGACATATAAATTCCAAAAGATGCCTAAAAACAGAAAACAATAACAAACAAGCTTCATGAATTTTAAAAAACATAGAATAGTGTAGTTAATCGGAGTTTTTATCATGAAGCGCCTCCCGTGCCGTCAGGGATGATCGTACGGGAGCATTTATTAAATAATAATAAATTACAGAACTATGCAAAAGATTTTAATGACAATGATTGCGCTTGCGCTGACTATAGGAGCTAAGGCTGAGAAGGTTGACTCAACCCAGTTTGTAGCATTCTACAACTACACCATTCAGACGCAGGACGAGGAAGGGCAGAACGTCACGGACTCGCTGCGGTTGGCTCTGTTGGTGGGCACCCGTGCCACGTATTGCACCACCGTACTTGCCTACAACAAGGACGGCAGGCCTGGCCCGGAAATGACAAACGCATTCTCCATGCACCAACAGAACGTGCTGACCGACGTGGAGAGGTCGGAGGTCGTGGCCGTGGAGCCCATCTACCCCTATCGCTACGAGACCCATGAGCCAATGGCAAAGATTGACTGGACGCTGACCGACGACACGCTGACCATCAGCGGACTGCTCTGCCATCGCGCAACGGGCAAACTCTACGGCAAGCAGTGGACGGCGTGGTACACCGAGGAAATGCCCTCGTCGGCTGGCCCGTGGAAACTGCGCGGACTGCCGGGACTGATTGTGAAGGCCGAAGACAGTGAGGGCATTCACTGCTTCACGCTGTACGGAACGAAAAATGAGGTGCGCGACATCAGCAGCATTGACAATCCCAACTACCAGAAGCTGAGCCGCAAGAAGCTGCTAGCGTTCAAGAAGAAGACACTGGGCAATCCCCGCTATGTGAAGGAACCGACCTACTATGTCCCTGCTGGAGCCGACGACGTGGGAGAAATTAACCTAAATGGCACTACATTCTACGTCGGTATGAATTCCCACATGATGATTCTACAGAAGAGCCATGTGTATAAGCCCCTTGAATTAGAATAAGACTTGATATGAAACGACTCTTATACATAATCCTATATATGGTGCTGGTGGTGACTGTATCGGCACAAGAAGTGGTTGACACTGCGCAGTTCGTGGCTGTTTACGACTATGAGTGCAGAACCCAAAATGATGAAGGTACACCAGTCACCGATAAGATGCAGGTAGTGGTACAGGTGGGACGATTGTTGACGAAGTCGATGCCATTCTCTGCCTATTCGAGGACAGAGGAATTAGAAGAAACGGATATAGTGGCATCCTACCAGGAAGCCCTGATGCACATGCCCACTGTATGGATTGAGCTGCCTTCGGGCTATTCCACAGTGCGTGAGTTTATATTCCCGCGTGAATACGACAGCACAGAAGAGACACCAGAAATAAAGTGGGTTCTGAGCGAAGACACCATGACGGTTTGCGGTTACTTCTGCCAAAAGGCAACTGCTATGTTTCGTGGTGTGGAGTGGAACGTCTATTATACAGAGGATATACCTTCGTCGGCAGGACCGTGGCGGTTGTCAGGTCTTCCTGGCCTCATCGTTGAAGCCAAGAGCGATGCGCACACATTCCACCTTGCAGAACTGCGACAAGAGTCATCTCCTATCACTACGCCAGATCAAAATCCCGACGTGCAACGGGTGAAATACGAAAAGTTAATGAAATATAGGAACGAAATATATGGCAACAGCAAATATGCGGGAAACCCGTTGTACTATATAGCCGACAAGAACGGACATACCCTTTCGCTGGGCGATGCCATTAACCATATGGATGTGATTAATTACGGAGGAAAACAATACTTGCTTGCCGACGGACGCCCTCTGTTGACACGCGCTCATGTGTATCAACCATTGGAAAAATAACTCAACTAATAAACTAACGTTTTATGGATAAGAAAAAAAAATTGTTACTACTTGTAACGCTTCTTTATTTCAGCTGTATGCATGCCCAAGACGAAACTCCCATCGATTCCACGCTTTTTACCGTGGGATATGATTTCCGTATCAATACAAAAAATGTGGATGGAGAACCTGTGGCGGATTCTCTGAAAACGGTCGTGTTGGTGGGACACAACTACATCCTGACAAGGGGATACTGCGGATATTGGACAAAAATCGACGGTGAGACTCACGAAACATTCGACCAGATGATGATTGAACGTCTTATGCACACGCCTATCATTATGAGGAATACCACAGAAACGGAGATTACCGTATATGAGGACATTCCCGTGCATCATTATGTCTATACAGAGGACGGAACGCTCAAATGGGACTTGCTGGACGATACGCTCACCATCAGCGGTTATCTGTGCAAGAAAGCACTAACCCAATATGGCGGAAGAACGTGGACTGCATGGTACACCGAGGAGGTTGCAACCACTGCAGGTCCATGGAAACTGAACGGACTGCCCGGACTCATCGTGAAAGCCACAGATGACAACGGTATATTCAGTTTCACTCTATTTGAACTGAAAAACAGAACTGTTCCTATTAATATTGGTCTGATTGCTGAAGGCAGGGGCGACCTGCCGCCAGTGAAGATAAAACGGGAGAAATTCATAGCACGTCGCAACAAACTCTTTATGAACCCGCGCTATATGACCGAGCCGCTCTATTATCACCAAGAAAGCGACACCGACTATAAAGTCTGGACTTTGTTCAGCATAGAAGAGTCAAGAAATCCCGATGGCAGTATCCCGTTGGATGTACTGACGATGTATATCAACGGTGTGGCTGTACCGAGAAAATGCAACGAATATCAACCTTTGGAACTGGAATAATTTGCCATGCATAGATTTTTCTTTTTATTCATGCTTTGGAATGCAGCACAAGTGGCATTGGCGCAGGTGAAAGTGAGTGGTAGGGTGATGGACATCCAAAACACTCCTATATGCAACGTCATCGTGAAAGCGGTCAACGAAAACAAAACCCTCGGATTCACGACAACAAACCTGCAAGGCCTTTATCAACTTGAACTGAAAGAAACACCACCTAATAAAACCATGCTCATGTTCAGCCATGTGAGTTATGAAAAAGACTCTGTGGAGTTGAAAACCGGCGGACAAAACATCAAACAGGACATGGTGCTGATATCTCGGTCAATCTCTTTGAGAGAAGTGACGATTAAAGCAAAACCTTTGTGGCAGAAGGGCGACACGCTCAGTCTCCGTCTGGCACCGTTCCTTGGCAAGGGCGATGTCACGCTTGAGGACGGACTGAAACGTCTGCCGGGAGTGGATGTGGCGAAAAACGGGGCAATCAGCTATATGGGCAAACCTATTTCGCAGTTCAACATAGAAGGTCTGGACTTGCTCGGAGGAAAATACAACCTCGCTACGCGTAATATCCCTGCTGATTATGTTGATAACGTGGAGATTGTGCGCAACCACCATTCACGGAAAATCGATAAGGACATACCGAGCAATGAGGTGTCGATGAACATAAAACTCGCACAGAAAGCAAAATTTAAGCCTTTCGGACAGGAAGAGGCGGGACTGGGATGGATGCAGGACGGTAAAGACGAACTGCAGGCATTGCTTGGAGCCACAGGAATGATGTTCACAGATAAATTTCAGACCATCTGCTCACTCAAAGGAGGCAACTACAAGGATTTTGCACATGCTGACATGTATGACCATTTCGGAGGATCAGGCATAAGCACCTCGGCCAGCGGACTCTTCCGCGGATTCAGCGGAGGGGTGCCGCCACAAGGGGAATACGCCTATCAGCGCAACGGAATGGTCTCGCTCAACGCCATTCAGAAATTCGACTCGGTCACAACCGCCAAAATCAATGCGGACTACAGTTATCATCAGGTTACATTTGATATCGGACAGGCCAAGACGTTCCTCTCGGGTGGAAACGACTATGTGACGATAACCGAATCATCATCACCATTGACAAAAATACACCTGCCTAAACTATCCATGAACTTACTTCGCAATGCGGATGACCGATATTTTAATGAACGGTTCGTCCTGAAAGGTCTGTTCGAACAAAATGAGGGGGATGTGCTTTCAAATAGGGAACTGGTAGAACAACGCAGACGTACTTCTTCCTTCGAGATAGCAAACGAACTGTTCTGGGCTGTGAAAAATTCTAAAGGAGTAAAGCGCAACATCAATACGGCAGTATCATTTAAACGAACACCTACACTCCGGCTTTCATTTCTTAATGACGGCAACCACTATGGGCAGACTGCACAATCATCTACTTTCTGGATGAATGCTGGAACATCGTTTAACATTCCAGTAGGAAAAATGTTCAAAATAAACTTGCCAGTAAATATATATGCCGCATACGACGATTTGGAAACTAACAGAATTCCTCAAGGCGACTTCAACCACATCCGTGGGTGGTCATTCACACCAAGCATGTCACCGGGATTTGAGATTCATTCTAAAAACAGAAAACTCTTCTTCAATGCAAATGCAAGCCTTGCTTTGAAGGGACTTTACTACAATAAACTGGACTTCACAAAACTGGTTTTCAACCCGTATGTGGGAATCAACTACACGTTCAACGCCAACAGCAAGATGTCATTCAGCAGCAGATACAACACCAACATAGGTGACATGATGACGCTGCTCACATCGCCTATGCAGACGGATTACAGAACAGCCTACTCTTCTTCGGGTATAATAGGTGAGTCCGACAGTTGGAGCAGTTCAATAGACTGGAAATGGCAACTGCCAATGCAATATTTCACACTCAGCCTTGCCGTAAATCATTCGCAAGGCAAACGGAATACCCTCTATTCGCAACAAATCGACGGCATCGACATCAACTCTCATGCACTGCTGCGTGACACCCGCTCCAACTCCACGGGATTCAGCGTCTCTTCAACAAAGAACTTCCCGTCGATTTACTCTAAATTGGGATTCGCAGCGAATTACGGATTCGGTAACAGCGAACAGGCGGTAAACGACAACGTCATAAAGATCCATTCCTATAATTATAACCTGAAAGGTAACGCGTCGGTCACTCCGCTCACATGGATGGAACTGCGCTATAACATCGATTACGGATGGTCAAAATCTAAATACTCCGACACAAGCAACATAACCACCTCCCTCTCTCATTCGGGTGCAGTCCACGTGTTCCCGATTTCCACTCTCGACATCTCCCTAGATTATGATTATGTCCGACGTCAGATATCTTCCGACAAATACAAGAACATGTCGCTCTTTAATGCCGCAGTGCAATACAAACTAAAACAGCTTGTCCTTCGACTCGAACTGACCAACCTCTTCAACCAGCGAAATTATTCCTACACTCTCTTCGACGGCATAAACTCCTATACCTTCGACTACGGACTCTGTGGCCGCACCGCCTTGATAAAAGCAACATTTAAACTGTAACTGTTTGAATTGAAATAGACATGGTGGTTTCAACCTCAATGACATTCTCACGTCAGAAATCACTTATTCCGTGCGCTGTTTAGCGTATGGTTTTCTAACGGGAAGTATGATTTTTCACAAAAAAGTACGTAGAAGTATTGTTTTCTAAAAACATTGCTTATATTCGCAGACGAAAAACGTTACTTTGTACAAAATTCGTCTGTATATGATAATCAAACATCTTTTTCTCTCCTATTCTATCTGATGCCGACATAAACAACATCAAAGTGAGATTGAGAAACAGCGAGAGCAAAGGCAAGCTTGTTTGAGCATTTCCGAGTCGTGACGAAATCCTATGTAATGACTTTCTCACGTAGGAAATCACTTTTTCCTTGCAGTATTTGACAAAGATTATTTTGAATTTCGCTAAATTCAAAGTAACTTTGCATTGGTTTTCAAATAACACCGAATTGTGCCTGATAATATCCAACGGACATATATAGCCATCGACCTGAAATCGTTTTATGCGTCGGTGGAATGTGTGGACAGGGGACTGGATCCTCTTACCACAAACCTGGTCGTTGCAGACAAGAGCAGGACGGAGAAAACTATATGTCTGGCAGTCACTCCGTCACTGAAGGCTTACGGCATCAGCGGAAGGGCACGTCTGTTCGAGGTGGTGCAAAGGGTGAGAGAGGTGAACAACGAGAGAAGGGTGCTCTCATACGGAAGGCTCACAGGTAAGTCGTATGACGACACGTTGCTGAGAGCGCATCCTGATTGGGAACTGGACTATCTGGTGGCTCCTCCAAGAATGAGTCACTATATCGAGGTGAGCTCTCAGGTGTATAGGACTTACCTGAAATTTATCGCTCCTGAGGATATACATGTGTATAGCATCGATGAGGTGTTCATGGATGTGACACCTTATCTGAAAACCTATAAGATGACGGCACATCAGCTGGCAATGACCATCATACGGGATGTGCTGAAAACAACCGGCATCACGGCCACGGCAGGAATAGGAACAAACATGTACCTCGCCAAGGTAGCGATGGATATAGTGGCGAAACATGCAAAGGCGGACAAGGACGGAGTGCGTACAGGGGAACTTGATGAGATGTCATACAGAAAGCAGCTGTGGAACCACAAGCCGTTGACAAGTTTCTGGCGTGTGGGACGTGGCACGGCAAACAGGCTGGCGCAATACGGCATAGACACCATGGGGAAAATCGCAAGGATGTCTCTGGAAAATGAGGAACTGCTTTATAACTTGTTTGGTGTGAACGCGGAGCTGCTGATTGACCATGCGTGGGGATGGGAGCCGTGTACTATCGACAAGATAAAGGCATACAAGCCGGAGTCTAACTCGTTCAGCAGCGGACAGGTGTTGACAGTGCCTTATACTTTCAAAAAGGCTCGTGTCGTACTGACTGAAATGGCGGAGTCGATGGCACTGAAACTGGTGGAGAAGAAGTTGGTGACGAACCAAATCGTACTGACAGTGGGATATGATGTGGAGTCGCTGACAAGGCCGGAGATCAAGAGCACATACAAGGGGGAGATTACCACAGACCGATATGGGAGACAAGTGCCTAAACATGCTCACGGAACGGCTAACATGAAAGGGTTCTCCTCTTCCGCAAGGCAGATAACAGAGGCGGCCACAAGCCTGTATGATGAGATTGTCAACCGGAATCTGCTCGTAAGAAGAATCTACCTGACCGTGAACCATGTCGTCAATGAGGATGAGGCGAAAAGGAAAGAGGAACCAAGGCAACTGAACCTTTTTGATGACGTGGAGGAGATAGAAAAGAGGAAAAAACGGCAGGAGGCAGAACTGGCGAAGGAAAGGAAAATTCAGGAGGCGCAGATTGCCATCAAGGAACGGTTCGGCAACAACGCCATACTTAAAGGAATCAACTTCGAGGAAGGGGCTACTGCCAAAGAGAGAAACGCACAAATTGGAGGACATAAAGCATGACGGACAATTACGAGGATATTATCAACTTACCTCATCCCGTGTCTAAACGACACCCGAGAATGAGCATGGAGGCAAGGGCGGCTCAGTTCGCCCCCTTTGCCGCACTGACCGGCTATGAGGATGCAATAAGGGAAACTGCTCTGAAACAACAGGAGGATAAAATGCATGTGGCAGATTCATGAAAAAAAATGGCGCACCTGCAAGATTTTGTGTCACCAAATAAAACAAAAACCTTAAAAACTCTTCTTGAAAGTTCCGGCACTATGTGCTTTGTTCTGCTGTTGTCATGAATCTGGTTGGAAGTATTCTTCCACCATCTTCCTGTCAACATCAAAACGTATTCTCACGAATACCAAAACTTTCAAGAAGCAAAAACATAAGGTTCATCCGACAAATGCATAGGTCTTATCGTGTAGAGAAAGGATTTTGAGTTCAAAGAACTTCTCGTCTCTGTATCCATATGCTTGTCTCTTCATTGTTTTGATTTTGTTGTTTATCCCTTCCAGTTTCCCTGTAGAG
>JAZUMZ010000218.1:0-9062 GCA_045603885.1 Bacteroidaceae bacterium
GGAGTCTCGCCCTCAGCCTGTGCAGGAGCTGCGGTCTGAGCACCCTCGGTCGTCTGAGGTGCGGTTGTCAGAGGGTTCGCCTCACCCGGAGCAACCGGTGCGGCAGGAGCTGCAGTCGGCGTGATTTTAGCATCGTCAGAGCTGCTTCCCGCAAATTTAGAAGAGAGCACACACAGGACAATCAGTATTGCAGCCAAAGTCCACGTGGTTTTCTCCAAGAAATCCGTTGTCTTTCTCACTCCCAGCACCTGGTTAGATGTTGAGAAACTGGAGGCCAGTCCGCCTCCCTTACTTTCCTGAATCAAAACGATTCCGCAAATTAAAACTGCCACTAAAATAAGCAGCACAATAATTAATGTGTACATTCTATTATTCTTTTTTGTTATTTACCACTACTTCGAGTAATCGCATTTGAGTTGCAAAGTTAGCACTTTTTTCTGGATTATTCAAACAAATTCCCTTTAATATTTCCAATGCCTGGTGATAACGGCCTTGTTTTATGTAAATATTCACGATATTTTCGTTAAACATACCGTTGTCATCCTCCTGGCTGTCCTGTTGGGGACCCACGGGGTTTTCACCGTCGTCTTCCAGCTCGTAACGCTGCCGCCCTTTGTTCGCAAGAATAAACGAGTCAATGATGTCATCTTGCTCTCCAGCCGCTTTCTCATCCCCTGTCGGCAAGTCGTCCCTCATTTGCAGGAACGACGCATAGTCAGTGGTCAGGTCAGCAATAGTCGGGACAGCGTGAGGCTTTCCGTCTGTGCCGGTCTCATCAACGTTGACCGTAGAAAGGAAGTTGTCTATAAGCGAGATTGTGCGGTTATCCTCTCCCTCTGTCTCCACCGCGATCTCGTTGTTGCGCTCCAACTGGTAGTTGTGACCTTCCACTATGTTGAAAAGAACTGTACGGTCTGGCACCAGCAAACTGGCTTTGGTAAGCTCTTCGCTTAGAGACGGGTCTCTCATAACATAGAGATTGTAAATATAAAGAAGCCATGCCGTGTGGTAAAACGGGTACCGCTCGGTGAGGTTTTTCAACTCCCGCAGGGTCATTGCGTTAAGCCTGTCTTTATTTTCTATCAAATGTGCTAAGTCCATAATAGTGCAAAGGTAAGAAAAAAAGCGCACAAAACAAATTTTTTTCTTCCTATAGCCAGTTTCTTCGTTTGAAATAGAAGAATGACAAAATTGTGATGGTTATTGATATGACAATGACGAGCGGGAATCCCCACGCCCAGTTCTCCATGCCGTTGATGAGGTTCATTCCAAAGAGTGACGACACGAGGGTCGGCAACATGACGATCATGTTGAGCGAGGTGAGCAGCCTCATCACCTTATTCATATTGTTGTTGATGACGTTGGCATATGTATCCATTGTGGATTTGAGAATGTCGGAATAGATGGCAGTTGTCTCACGCGCCTGCTGCATCTCAATATTAACGTCCTCGATAAGCTCCGCATCCAGCTCATCCACAGGCAGCCTGAATTTGAGCTTGGAGAGAAGGTTCTCATTACCTCGGATAGACGTGGCGAAATATGTGAGACTGTCCTGAAGTCTTGAGAGATAAACAAGATCCTTGTTGTCGATTTGCCTGTCGAGGTCGCGTTTCGCCTTTTCTATCAAGCCGTTGACCTGTTTGAGGTATTTCAGATACCACACAGAGGCAGAGAGAAAGAGGCGGAAGACGAGGTCTGCCGCATCGGAGAATCCCTCTGCCCTTCGCTGCTGATGATTTATGAAGTCGAGCATCATACGTGTCTCCTGGTCACACACGGTGACCACAACGTCTTTTTTCAGCACCACTCCAAGCGGTATGGTTGTGTAAGGCGAACGTGAGCTGACCGTCTTCAGGTGTGGGATACGAAGTATAATCATAAGCCACCCTTCGTCCACGTCATAACGGGCGCGCTCATCGGCATCAGCAATGTCAGCGAGAAAATAATCAGGCACTCCCAGTTCGTTAACAAGGAAATTCACATCATCTTCTACCGGGCACGTAACCTGCACCCAACATCCGGAAGTCCACTCTTTCTGAGGGCTAACCGTTCCTTTAGTATTCCAGAATGAACGCATGTTTCTGAATCTTTACTAATTTCAACAAAAAGACAACTCGGGTAAAGATTCAGCTTTTGAATCTTTATCCTAACGCATTGTACTGTCCGCCGGATAATCGTCCATAAAATTTAAAAAAATTGGTTATCGGGTGCAAAGTTACAAAAAAATGAGCGCAACACAAAATAAAAATGATTTTATTTTTATTGCCGAATGCCAACTATCACAATACAGTCTCCATGGTTGTCTTCTGTACCTTCATTCCCATGTTCTTATAGAAACTGTACGCCGCATCGTTTCCTTCCCACACATTCAGCGTGATGTTATGGCACCCTACAGACCGGGCATAATCACGCACATAATTAAATAACGCTTTGCCTATATGCTTCCCGCGTGAAGTCTCATCCACACATATATCGTCGATGTAGAGTGTTTTCATGTCGTGCAGGAGCAAGCTGTCTCTCACCTCGGTGAGCTGGCAGAACGCATAGCCTGAGACCGTTCCGTCATCGTAAACAAATACGGGAGTGTGAGAATCGCTGAGCAGAGCCTCCAACTCACACACGTTGTATTTTGTCGTACCAGGTTTGAAAAGGTCGGGGCGGATATTGTGATGTACCATATTCACCTGGTGCAAGAGCAACATTATTCTTTCTATGTCGTTTTTGTCGGCTTTTCTTATCATATCTCAATGCGATATTAACAAAACTTTCCAATGCAAAAGTACAAAAAAAATGGATCACCGGCAAAAATATGTGCTTCATTTTCACAAAAACATAAATAACACTTTTGTTAACTTGAAATCTGTTATAGCATTGTGGTTATTTATGTTTTTGCTTCTTGATAGTTTTGGTATTCGTTAGAATACGTTTTGATGTTGACAGGAAGATGGTGGAAGAATACTTCCAACCAGATTCATGACAACAGCAGAAGAAAGCACATAGTGACAGAACTTTCAAGAAGAGTTTTTAAGGTTTTTGTTTTATTTGGTGACACAAAATCTTGCAGGTGTGCCAAAATAATCATCAAAAACGGATTTTTAAGGATAGAAAACGGAAAAAAACGGTTTTTTTCGTCAAATTATTTCTTTACTAAAGAAAAAATGCCTAACTTTGCAGCGTGAATGGGGTTAAACCTCGAAATTCACCGGGAAGTAGCGCAGTTGGTTAGCGCACCTCGTTAGGGACGAGGAGGTCGGGCGTTCGAGTCGCCTCTTCCCGACAAAAGCGGCAGCAGGAAAATCCTGCTGTCGCTTTTATTTTGACTGCGCCAACCATTTTGCTGGCGCAATATCTGTCAGAATATCAATGAGTGGCGATGTAGTTGATGATATCTACGATATCTGTGATGTTAACTTTGCCGTCTTTGTTCACGTCGAAAGGATTGTCGTCAGGGCCTGGGCCAGATCCTCCCGACACAGGTGTGAACTCGATTGTGAACACATATTCCCCGTTAGGCGCCTGCATGAAATAATAATTTCCGTTGGTGTCAACCACCTGGAACATGAGGTCGAGGCAGTATGTAGAGCCAAGACTCAGCCCCGCAGCCACGTCAGTCCAAAGATTTGTATTCTTGAACTGCTTGTGATATTTATCTTCAAGGTCGTATTGCTCAGTGTAACTGAATCCGTTCCAGTTGTATTTATCTGAATCATAGGAACGTACACTATATTGCAACGACACATCCTGGATATGGACACCGTCGGCACGCTGGAGATAGACATTGAAGTCCCTGAGTGTCAGGTTTTGCACCTCACCAAGATAATACGTGCCTTTATCGAAATCATAACTTGATGAGAATGTCTTTCCGTGACTCACGCCATCAGAGCTAACATAGTCGGTATAGACGGAACATTCCTGAAACGCAATTTTTTCCACTCCGCCTTCCTTCACAATGAACTTGAGTTTGTAGTTCTGACCGTTGTTGTTCATGAAGAAATAGTTTCCAGAGAAATCAGTACCGCGCAGGTAGAACTCAAAGATGTAAGTCTCGCCCACTTCCAAATCGGAGGAAACCAGCTCAAATCCCGCATGTACGTACCATAGTCCGTTTCCCTGGTTGTCAAAGTCATGGCTCATCCATTGTTTAGAGCCGGTGTATGACTCCTTATAGACGGTAGCCACGCCCTCAACCCTGGTGACACTGCCCGACGTGGAAGCTGTGAACTCGTCAATCATGATGCTTGAGTTACCGTCGTCGGTCATCATTACCACCTGCATTCCCGATATAGGAATATCGTGTTGCTCAGTCTTGTTGTTGAACGTCATGGTTATCGTAGCTGCCGTGAATTCTGCCGCATCGGCAAAGCCGAACACGCACAAAGCAAGCAAAATCAATGATAGTTTTTTCATAATTCAAAATTTTTAAGTGAACACCTTATTATTAAATAGATTTATTTACAGCGGCAAAGATATGGAAAATTTTCGGATAAGCAAAAAGAATGAGGTAAAAAAAATGCCCCGTGGAAATCCTACTTCTTGATGTATATGCGCGCATCTACGGCAATGACATTCTTGTCGTCGGCTATCAGAGGATTGATGTCCATCTCCTTGATCTCTGTGGCAAACCTAAGGAGTGTACTCAGTCTCACGATGTTCTCAGCATATTTTCGCAGGTTGATTCCGGCTTTGCCTCGTGTTCCCTTGAGGATTTTGTATGCCCTGAGCGAACGAATCATACTGTCGGCCTCCTCATACGACAGAGGAGCGAGGCCGCTTGACACATCTTTAAGTACTTCCACAAATATGCCACCCAGTCCGCATAGCACGACATGTCCGAACCTCGGCTCGTATTTTGCTCCGATAAAGACCTCTGTCCCTGAAAGCATTTTCTGAAGCATAACCCCTTTGGCTCCAGGTATAGCCATCATCCGGTTGAATTCAGCCTCCAGCACCTCGCTGGAGCGGATATTGAGGGACACTCCGCCCACATCGCTTTTATGAACCGGCCCGACCACTTTCAACACCACAGGATAGCCGCATTGCTCCGCAAACCCGACAATCTCCTCTTTCGACTCGCTGACCAGCTCCGGCACAGTGGAAATACCGGCACATTCCAGAAGCCGGTGTACGATCTCAGGCTCTACATATCCGTCGGTTTCAATACCATCGATTATCCTCCTTATTCCCGGCACATCAACCCCTGTAATCTCTATATGCTGTTCAGCCGGTTTGGGTGTACGCATGATTTGCGTGAGTGCCGTGGCGAGCGACACCTCATCACTAAAATTCACATGTCCATGGTTCAAAAACTCCTGGACTTCCGGCCCGGCAGTGTTTACACTTGGCAGAATCGGGAAAATCGGCTTTTTGCATTCAAGTATTTTCTTATGCAGCATGTCATAGGTCTCATAGAGCCTCACAAGTCCCGGAGTTCCGAAAATTACCATTATGACATCAATCTCGTCCAGTTTGTGCTCACAATAGTCGATGACGACACCCAATTGTTCCGGAGTTCCTGTAGCCAGAATATCTATAGGATTGTCAACCGAAGATCCTGGGAACAAATGTGTCCGCATCTCCTCGGCCACATCCCTGTTAATCTGCGGAACGTTCATTCCGCCCTTGCACAGAGCATCCGTAAGCATGACTCCCGGCCCTCCGGCATGAGTCACCACAGCCACATTTTTGCCCTCAAACCTGGGAAGGGTGAATATACATCCCACGGTCGTGAGCTCTTCCCTGGAGAAGCACCTCACTATTCCCGCTTTCCTGAAGAGCGCCTCCACAGCAGAGTCGCTTGTAGCTATCGCCCCTGTATGGCTTGACGCGGCATGACTTCCCCTCTCGCTTGACCCCGCTTTTATCGCAGCAATCCTGCACCCTTTCTTTATCAGCGATGTGGCATGCAGCAACATCTTGTCGGGATCGTTTATATTCTCTATATACAAAAGCTTGACATGCGAATCGTGGTCGGGGTCAAAATTCTCGTCCATATACTCAAGCACCGTCTCCACCCCGATCTGCTTGCCGTTTCCCACAGACCACACGGAGTTGAACTGCAGTCCCTTGCTGACGGCACTCTCGAGAATAAACACAGCTGTGGCTCCGGATCCACTGATAAAATCCACCCCTTTGGGGCTGAGCGAAGGGATTGGCTTTGTAAAGACCGAATGGTGCCACTGCGTGAGCAATCCTATACAGTTAGGTCCGATGAGCGCACAACCATATCGCTTGCATACATCCAGGATTTTCCTCTCCTGCTCCTCACCCTCTTTCGTAGATTCTCCAAAACCAGCCGATATGATGATAAACGCCCTGACCTCCTTCTCTCTTGCAAGAGTCTCGACATAATCGAGGCAGTGGGGAGCAGCAACAACCAGAATCGCCAAATCTGTGGGAGGCAGCTCGCTCACATCGTGAAACACCTTAATACCCTGTATCTCATCCTCTTTTGGATTCACCACACGAAGTATTCCCTTATAGTTTCCGTTTATCAGATTGCGAATGACAGCTCCGCCGGGCTTATGCACGTTATTTGAGCCACCGATAACTACAATACTCTCAGGCTGAAGAAGTTGCTTGTTAATCATAATAGTCTATTAAAGATCGTTTAGGAATGATTTCACTTGTCTCAGGTATTCTATTTTGTGCTTGGAATAAGACTCAGCATGTGCCGTCCCCTCCGCAATCCAGATTTTCTTCTCTGGAGGTTTGGCGTCATAGAGGCTGTGAACCATTTCTGTCGGCACAAATTTATCGTTGTCACCATGAATAAACAGCATAGGATAGCTGCATCTGCCGACCTGGCTGATAGCAGAGGCCTCGCCGAAACTCCACCCATACCGCAGTTTACATAGCAGGCTGGTCGTGTACATCAGCGGGAACTCCGGCAGGCCGAACTGGTTCTTCAGCTCACCGGAAAACTCATCCCACACACTTGTATATCCGCAATCCTCCACGAAGCGGATATCCTGTATGCCCTTCGGCATCTCCTTGGCAGACATCATCATCGCAGTGGCAGCACCCATCGACACACCATGAACCACCATCGTGTCAGTCCGGAACAACGAGAGCCAATGAAGCGCATCATCGCTGTCGAGCCACCCCATCTGAATCATATCGCCCTCGCTGAGCCCGTGGGCATGAAGGTCGGGCAGCACGACATTATAACCCAGTTCCCTCTCATACATGCGTGCAAGGTATAGGAACTTAACAGCGCAGTCGCGCCAGCCATGAATCACCATGGCTGTCTTTTCACTGCCTTTGTTGACATAGTAGGCATGGTGCCGCTCACCAGAAGGCATGGTCACAAACGTATCGCATAGGGCATCACATCGCCTCAGGCTGTCCACCCAGGGACGTGTCTCTGGAAAATGATTGAACTGCTCACGGAAACAAGATGCCGTATCCGCACGCACAGGATCCGGAGTCAGGGAATATTCAAGCATGAAGAAACTCCCACCGACGACCGCAGCCATCAGCACAACCACCACAAATCCTATTGCCCAGACTATTTTCCTAACCATCAGGATTCCTGTCTCTGATTACACAAAACATATGGGTACTTCTATAAATTAGTTATTATTAAATCAAAGGTGCTCTGTTGTGCTTCAGATGATTTATAGAACCACCCATATATGTAATTTCCCACAAAGGTAACGATTTCTCTAAAAAATCCCAAAACTTTTTCAACAATCATAGCGGTTTGGAAATTTTTTTGTATATTTGCCGAAGCAATGAAACCGGATATATAGGAAGTTAAAAAAGGATAACACCTTATGGGCAGACCGTGTCCAAAGCTATCGTCCTGCACGCTGTTCATAACTTCCAGCCAGCTTTGCTGGCACAACTCCCGATCTCGCTCCATTTTATAACTCCTGAAAGTTGAAACAACTAATTTGTAAAAACACCAAAAAATTCATATTATGAAAAAAACTCTTCTTTTTACGGCATTTTTTGCTATAATGACAATCTGTAACGGCCAAAGCCCGGAGAAAGTCGGGCGCAGTGAGAAAACAGACGCAGCGCTGGAATGTATAATGACACGAACCAGCATCCGTAAGTACACTGACGAACCGGTGTCAAAGACCGACATTGAGACTCTGCTCCGCGCGGGAATGGCGGCACCCACCGCAGTCAATGCACAGCCTTGGCACTTTGTCGCCATCACCGACAAGGCAAAACTAAGAGAGATGGCCGCGACCAGCCGTCGTGGCGGCATGTTGGAGCAAGCGGCTCTGGCCATTGTTGTATGTGGAGACATGGATAAAGCGATGGAGGGAAAGGCCCAAGGTTTCTGGATTCAGGACTGCTCGGCAGCCACTGAAAACATCCTTCTTGCCGCCCACGCCCTCGGCCTTGGTGCCGTCTGGACAGGAGGCTATCCCATGGATGAGCGTGTAGAGGCCATCTCGAAAGTTCTCAAACTGCCAGAGACCATCGTGCCCCTTTGCACAATCGTCATCGGCCATCCGGCAGAAAGTCCCCAGCCGAAGGACAAATGGAAACCAGAGAATGTGTCGTATAACGAATTTGGCAAAAATCAATAAACCGCTGAGAAATGACATTTTGAGCCCCAGGCAACTTACAAATCCGAATTTATCATGCGAATTTGCATCACGAAATGAGCAAAGTACGAATTACAGCCATACGCCAGACGGTATATCCAGACCTCATGGAGAGATTCGAGAACCCGATTGAGCACACCTGCGATGTTGCAGAGGGTCAGCAATGGATATCAGAGGACGGCAAGTGCCCTGAGGGGATGTGTCCGTCGGCATGGTCTTCCATGCGTGAGTTCGTGGAGTCGCTCGCCAGAGGCGAAGGCAATTTCTATGACGGCTGGATGAAAAATCCGATGAGCGCCATGATCAGCTGCAACGACGGCTTCCGCCCCTTCAGCTTCTACATTGAGGTCGTAGAGAAATAAAAAAGCAAGTGGTTCTGTTTTGCTAACAGAATACACTGTTTTGTCTTGTCTGATGTTTTTTAGCGATAGCGTGTTTTTTCTTTTGTTCTGGTTGTTTCCAGTATGGATGATGATATGACTGAATGCTTTTCCTTGT
>JAZUMZ010000219.1:0-38151 GCA_045603885.1 Bacteroidaceae bacterium
ATGCAAGGACGGAACGGAATTCATTGTATATGAAGTGAAAGACACCCTGTTCAAAAAATACAACGACACAAATACTGTATCACAGCAGATTATCAAACTTTACAACAAAAACAACCCTTCCCAAACAGATGTGTGGCTCAAAGATTTCGGATCGCTTAAGACCTCAATACTTCTTCCTTCAGAATTAGGGACTGACATAAAGGATTCCTTCGTACCATGGTGGGACAACGATTATGAAGAGACAACTTATCAGGAAACTGAGTCTGGTAAGTTTAAGGGGAATATCGTAAATTATCTTGGGGCAGATAATGAGAGACGGGCGGATTCGCTGCATTGCGAACTGCTGAGCGACACCCTGGTGGTTTCTGGGAGGATTAGGACTTTCGGCAGCAAAACCCCTTATCTTTCCTGCGTCACAGACGGAAACAAAATCTCTTTTTGGGTTGACGGCGGACCGGGAAAGAAATGGTTAAGCTACCCATCCATATACTTTAACAACAAATTTCCGGGATTCAAGCAGGGAGAATATACCCTGAGCTACGACAACCGCATAAGCATCACGTTCGACTCAGAACGCTCATACGACATACCCGTGCTGTGGGGTGAGGTGAAAAACCGTGACGAAGTGAGAATAAAGAACGCTACCGTTACGTGCTACGAAGTAACAAGTGATGATGTCGAAAACGCTGTCATACTCGGTGAAGGCAAGACCGACTGGGTTGGCTTATATACGATGTACCTCCACCTGCCGCATAACACGGAACTGACGGAGAAGGACTTTACTGGTAAGCCCATCTCAGTCATGGTCAAGGCAGACGGATATCAGACTCAATATATAACGGACGGAGTTATATGCGGGACGAGACAGGACTTTATTCTCAAGGAGCTTCCCTCAAAGGCACAATGCGACATCAACAAGGACGGTAAGGTGGACATCACGGACGTGGTGGGGGTAATAAACACGATAGCGGGGGATACGAGGTACAAGGACACCTCGGACGTGAACTCCGACGGACGCACCGACATCACCGACGTGGTGGACATCATCAATGTCATAGCAATGTAATAATTAATAACCAATCACCGTGTTAACCATAAAATTGATTGTTGTTTGTTTTACTGTATGAAACTAAAATTTTAAGAGCTTCCTCATGTGCAAACTGTTATCTACACCGCTGTTGTTTAACCAATAAAGCTCTATATGATAAAAAAAATATTTGATACAATTGTTTTCCTGTGTGTCAGTCCAATTGTCTTGGCTCAGGTAAATATAGTTAAACATATTTCATTTTTGCCTGAACAATTCAGATACAGGGTAGAAGACGATATGTTATTTATCGAATCTGATGTCCAGAATTTATTTTATTCTGGTGACACTTTGGCATCAGCTAACCCTTTCGTGTATTCCAGTATTCAGTTGGATTCAATTGATAATTTTGAGACCATAGATGTTTCTTGTTCAGACTCCATTCTGTTTTATGACATTCAAGTTAAATGTAACTCCCCTCAATCAAACACTTTGGGTAATAAAAATGTTTTTTCATTCGATAACAAGCACGATTGTCCAACATATAAATATCTAAGGTCGTCTTGTGTTGAAATGACTGGGATACACTGTGCCAACGGACGTTACTTTGTGGGATTAAGAATATATCCTTTTGATTACGACCAGACGAAACACACGTTAGCTCTACACAAGGATATTAAGATAAATATCATTCAAAAAGTCAAGCAGACAGAACATGACCAGTCACTTTATTCGGAAATAAAAACGACAGTTGCCCCCATACCATACGACACAGAAACTAACAGGCGTTATTTACCATCAACTCAGTGCACAGACTATGAATATTTAATTGTAACAAAAATGTCATTAGTGAATCCTTTTGTGAGACTTGCTGATTGGAAGACGTTGAAAGGAGTAAAAACACATGTGCTTACTATAGAAGAGATTAACAACAATTATTCTGGTAACACAATTCAAATGAAAATTAAACAAGCCATCAAGGATTATTATGATGGTCAGCATATAGGGCTTAAATATGTTTTATTGGCAGGAAACAATTCAGACATCCCTTCCCTGCAATGCTTTATTAAGTATTTTGGAACAGAAGATTACACCCCAACAGACTTGTTTTATGGATGCCTTGACACAATGGATTGGGACACAAATGGTAATGGCAAATATGGCGAGATTGACGACTCAGTTGACATCGCACCAGATGTTACTGTTAGCCGTATCCCTGTAGGTACATTGTCTGAAGCAAACGCTATAGTGGACAGGATTATAAAGTATGAAAAAACTCCTACAACTAACAATTGGAAAGAGGATATTCTTATGTGTGGCAATGTGATAACAAATGTAACTCACACAAATCCTCCTCATAGTGATGCTGAGAACTTTGGTGAGGTGACATTCAATAACTATATACATCCTTATTGGACAACAGCACAAAGAACTCGATTCTATGATACATTTACAGATTTTCCAGAGGGAAGTGATTATACATTTTCCGCTGAAAATCTTCAAATTGAACTGGCAAAGGGATACAAGGTTGTATTCATTGATACTCACGGCATTGATGATTCATACCAAATGGAGATTGATGACTATGGCCACAGATACACCACATCTTATGCGGATAGCCTTGCAAATATCGGGAACTCATCAATTATTACAACTGCATGTCATACAAATGCGTTCGACCACACATTGTGTTTGAGCAGATCCCTCATGCTTAACGAGAATAGTGGATTGATGCATTACATAGGCAGTTCAAGTAAAAACTGGTTTCCTCAAATAGAGAACTATTACAGGACATTATTTAGTATATTCCTGAATAGTAATGAAAAACAACTGGCTGTCTCTTTTAAAGACTTGAAAACCAGCATGGTTAGCAGCGCTGACAGTTACAACTATACTGGCAGATGGCTTTTATATGCATTGAACATATTAGGGGATCCTGAGGCCTCATCATTTCTTGCAGAGCCTCAAGAATTTGTAAATGTTCATCTTTCATTCTCAAATGGGAGTCTGTCAGTCAATACAGGGATTGATGGATGCCGAGTATGCGTGATGGGCGATTCTGACTTGCATAATGACTATTACTCCGTAGTTAGAGATATAAACTGTTGCATTTTTGAAAACATAGGAAATAAAGGTACCATATGTATTACAAAACCCGGTTATATCCCTTATATAGCTACCTACATTGAAAATGCACATGTGCAGAATAGGATGATACAAGAGGGTTGGAATATTGTTTCTGACAATATCAGTTTGGGGTCAAACGTTATTGACACAGTACCTCAGGGACCTGTTGTCATAAAAGACGGAAAAACTACAATTTTCTCTAAGAATGTTTTAATCAAGAACAATTTTGAGGTAAAAAAAGGTGCTTCAATGAAAATTACACCATAAATTCAGTGTCTTATGAAAAAATGTGTACACATACTGTCTGCTGTATTCTATTGCCTTTTTCCTGAGTTGCCGCCGGCTCAGGAGTATCACCATTTTCTCAGCCCGGACAAGGAGTGGCACTGCAAGGTGCATGATCCAGACAACTGGGGGAATCCTGAAAACGAGTGGATTGACTACATCTACAAGACAACAGAGAACACCATATTTGACGGTGAGCAATGGTATAGGATTGAATGCCATGTTAAGAACGGCACCACAGGGTATGAGTTCGATAAGTGGTTTGTCGAGCAAGATGGAAAGGTTTACAAGTCTGACAAACCTGGAGGCGACAAAGAGCTTGTTTACAATTTCTCCATGAGAGACGGCGAGACAGAGACATTCAACGTGGTGCCCGACTTTCAATTCTCACTCACACAGAAGTCGTCAATAGAAATTCCCATTCAACACACTACACGCAGGGCATTCGACAACAATATGACTTTGTATATCAAGACGAATGCCGGAGAACAGGGTGAGACCGACGAGATGGTACTGGACGGTGGATCATTATTGACAGTGGAGGGTATAGGGAACTTGATATCCCCGTTCGATTTCTATGAGCTGCTGGTACACATCCGTGCTCCACGACTGGCAGCTGTATATGAAGGAGAGAGATGTGTATATTCTGAAGACGATTTACAAAGCATATACAATCTCATGTATGTCCAATGCGACATCAACAAGGACGGTAAGGTGGATATCACGGACGTGGTCGGGGTAGTCAACACGATAGCGGGGGACACGAGGTACAAGGACACCTCAGACGTGAACTCCGACGGACGCACCGACATAACCGACGTGGTGGATATCATCAATGTCATAGCGGGACAGTAAGGATTTACTATACCCCGGGTGATGATAATTCGCTTCGCTCATTTCATTACCTGGGGTTACGAATATACAACCCCTCCGGGGGCTTGGCGTGAAAATTGCTCTAAGGATTAAGGGAGTAAGGGAAAACTCGGAAAAACAAGAGATAATGTACAATGCGGGTGTTGTGGAACCCTTTCAGGGTTCGGGGTGCTACCGGGTGTTGCTGGCCCCGGGTGATGAAACTTCGCTTCGTTCGTTTCATTACCCAGGGTTACGAATATTTAACCCCTTCGGGGTTGGGGGTGATACTGGGGGTTGCTGACCCCGGGTGATGAATATTTAACAGTACTGGTTATCTTACTGCGGGGTTGAGGTTTCTGGCGAGGAAGAAGCGGCGGGTGAAGAAGTGGTAGGTGAGGGTTCCCAGCGTCTGCACCAACGCGACAGTCCAGAATGCAGAGTCGTAACCTAGATGCTCTGCGATGAAGCCTCCAGCCAGCACACCTATTCCCATACCTACGTCCCATGATATGAGAATCGTGGAGTTCGCCGTTCCCCTCTGGTTGTTTCGCGCCACGTTGATTGTCATGTTCTGGAATGCCGGCCAAATATGTCCGTTACCCAAGCCTATCAGCAGCGCGGAGCCATAATAGCCTGTCCATATAGCCGCTTGACTTCCGGGGAACAAAGCCGGCAACGCAATAAATACGGTGTAACCCAAGAACGAGACGACAACTCCCTCTGCTGCGTTGTGAGTCAGCCGACCTTTACGCAATGCCCTGCTGCCCTGGAGTCTTGACAGAATCAGTCCGATGGAGCAGAGGAGAAAATATGTCCCGGTGCCGCCTGTGATGCCCAGCTCCTCCTTTCCATAGATAGCGAGATAATTGCTGAGTACGCCGAAGCAAAATCCAAAGGCCACCATGTTCAGCCCCAGCAGCCATCCCTTAAGCAGAAAGAAGCGGTCGAGCGACAGCTTTGACTTGTTAAGCACAATCTCCTTGTCGCGCAGGCTCACGGTGGAATCTACAACCATGCCTGCGAAGGCAATGATGAGTGCAATCCAGAAGAGCAGCGTGAAGCTCTCTGTGTAGTTATAGATGTAAATGCCTGTAGTGGGAGCAATCGCCATAGCCAGGTTGTTGCTCAACCCGTAATATCCTATGCCCTCCGTGCGCCTTGACGACGGCAGCACGTCAACCGCGACGGTGGAGTTCGCCACGGTGAGCGCCCCGAACGGCCCTCCGTGGAGTGTCCTCACAACCGCGAAGACCAGCAGTGACGACGCGGCGATATACCCGGCAAACAATATGGCGAATGCAGCAAAGCATACCATAAGCACCTGCTTGCGAGGAAACGAGTCAACAAAATATCCACTGAAAGGCCGAAAGCACATCGCAACTATGGTATATCCTGAAAGCACCATGCCTATGACATCTTTCGTGGCTCCGAAATGCTCGCTGATGTAAATAGGCAACAACGGTGTGAGGAGATAGAAGGCGAAAAACAATGAGAAATTCGCCACCATCACCTTGCAATAATTTTTATTCCACAGACGTTCCATTTGTGTAAACCTCAATCAAGTACAAAGTTAGCATTTTATCTTGGCAACGACAAATTTTCAATACTTATACTTGCTCTTCTCAGCGGTTCTTCGTATATTTGCCGACAAAACAACACAAAGATAGAACACCCCATTATGTTGACAGAAAAAGAATGTGAGATTTTTAGTGGGATGATGGCCGGAACGATGGTAGAGGCCTTGAGTATCCGATTCCTCCCTACAGATGATGAATATGCCGTGGCGGAGATGCCCATCTCCAACCAGACCCGCCAATATTTCGGAATACTCCACGGCGGTGCATCACTGACTCTAGCTGAGACCGTGGCCGGTGCCGGTTCCGCACATCTGACCGGCCTGAACCCAAACAAGCTTTTGTGTGGCACCGAGGTGTCGGGCACACACCTGAATATGAGCGCTACGAGCGGGAAAGTCATCGGGAAGGCACGCCTGCTTCATGAAGGCAAGTCCACGCATGTGTGGAATGTTGAGATTCTTGGAGAAGACGGCACACTTATATCCGTGGAGAGGGTGACAAACCGGATTCTTGACAAAAACCATTAGGATGTAAATATGAACACACAGAAATTTCGCGTATTAAGATATTTGTCTGTTGTAGCAGCTTCGTTCGTCTGCATACAGATATATGCGTCAACCATCGACCGCGAGCAGGTCGTCATGCGTAACAACCCGCACGTCGTCTCTGCCGACACACTTGCCTCACTCACCGTGGGCAACGGGCATTTCGCCTTCACAGCCGATATAACCGGCCTTCAGACATTTCCTGAATATTACTCGGGCGGCGTACCCCTCGGCACCATGAGCGACTGGGGATGGCACTCGTTTCCCAACGACAGCAACTTCACCGCCTCGGAGGCTTTGGTGGAGCGCGACTTCGGCCGAGGACACACCGAGCTCTACTCCGCCGAATTCCGCCAGCCCGGCCGTCAACGCAACGCCTCAAACTATCTCAGGCAGAATCCCCACCGCCTGCATTTAGGATGTGTGGGTCTGGCTCTTGACGATGTGTCGGCCATCAGCGACGCAGACGAGACACTGGATATGTGGAACGGCTTGATTGACAGTAGATTCCAGTATAAAGGCCGTCCGTATCATGTGCAGACTGTTTGCAGCCCCTATACATCACTGATTGCATCGAAAGTGGAGAGCAAAGGAGCGGTGGATGTCAGAATCCGTGTGCCCTACCCCACAGGAAAACATTCCGACGACGGCTGTGACTGGGGAGAAGACCGCCCTCAAACCTTGAGACTTACCAAAGGCGCCAACTGCGCCACCATCAACGTGGCAATTGACAGCATCTCATACGATATCATCGTAAGCTGGCGCGGACAAGCCACAATAGAGACCGAGGGGAACCACTCTGTATTGCTTTCAGGAGAGGATGTGCTGGACTTCACTGTGGAATGGAACTTAGGAGGCTCGTCAGGCCTCCAAGCCCAAGTAACAGAGGGATTTGAGCAGGTGAGGCAGGCTGCCGCCGACTTCTGGCATGATTATTGGAACAAAGGTGGAATAGCAGACTTCTCGCATGTCTCCGACCCACGGGGGCAGGAGCTGGAACGGCGGGTCGTTCTCTCCCAATATCTGCTTGCCGTGAACGACGGAGGCGACACCCCGCCTCAGGAGACAGGTCTGACCTACAATTCCTGGTTCGGGAAATTCCATTTAGAGATGATATGGTGGCATCAAGCCCAGTTTGCCCTGTGGGGACATCCAGAAATACTGGAACGCTCGCTGAGATGGTATTTCAAAGTCAGGGAGAAAGCCGGAAATATCGCCTCAAGACAGGGCTTCTTCGGTGTCAGATGGATGAAGATGACCGACCCGAGCGGTGAGGAATCCCCGTCTAACGTTGGCAGCTACCTTATATGGCAACAACCACATATAATCTATCTTGCCGAGTTGCTTTACAGATGTCAGACCAGCGAGGAGGGAAGAGAGCGCATATTGCAAATCTACGCTCCCTTGGTAGAGGAGACTGCGAGGTTTATGGCCTCGTTTGCCACCTACGACGCACCCACAAACCGCTATGTGCTGAAAGGCTGTATCCCCGCACAGGAGACATTGAAAGCTGAGACCACGGTAAATCCCCCTTTGGAACTCAGCTACTGGCACTGGGGACTCGGAGTTGCCCAGTCATGGCGCAAACGCTTGGGTAAGTCCCGTAATGTGAATTGGGACGAGGTCGGTGGAATGCTGCCGCCTTTAGCGTTCAACTCTGACTCGCTATATCTCGCAGCCGAGTCTGCAACCGACACCTACACCGACATACGGATGACGAGCGACCACCCCGCCATAACCGGAGCGGTGGGTATGCTTCCTCACAGCGACCTCGTCGATAACCGCATCATGCTCCACACGCTGGATTGGATAGAGAAACACTGGAACTGGGACAAGACCTGGGGATGGGACTTCCCGATGGTGGCAATGTGCTATGCCAGGATGGGAAATCCGGAGAAGGCCGTTGACGCGCTGCTCATGCCTCATCGTACCAACACCTACCTGCCTAACGGCCATAACTATCAGGACAGCCGCCTGCGCTGCTACCTGCCCGGCAACGGAGGCCTGCTGACCGCCGTTGCAATGATGCTTGCGGGATGGGACGGGGCGAAAGTCGACAATCCGGGCTTCCCCTCAGCCTGGAACGTAAGATGGGAAGGGCTGCTGCCCCTCCCATGACGTGGAAATCCGAAAAAATCTGTTTTCTTGAGAATCAACCCTTTGCCTTGAATGCCAGGGCATACATACGCATCTGCTTGAGCATGGCCAGCAGACCGTTGCTGCGTGTCGGCGAGAGATGCTCCTGCAGCCCGATGTCGGCCATAAAATGGAGGTCGGCATTGAGTATCTCGACGGGGGTATGTCCCGACAAGACACGAATCAACAGACTGACAAGCCCTTTCACTATCAGAGCGTCGCTCTCCGCATGAAACACGACAAGCCCGTCGGGTGTCTGCTCCGCCGTGAGCCACACCCGGCTCTGGCATCCGTCTATCAGGTTGCTCTCCGTCTTGTCGGACTCAGGCAGCGGCTCCTGGTCGTTGCCCAAGTCAATAAGCAGTTGGTAGCGATCCATCCAGTCGTCATAATCCTGAAACTCCTCAACCACCTCCTGCTGAATCTCCTCTATTGTCATAATTCCTGTTTTTGGCTGCGAAGTTACAACAAATCGCGGAAAAAACCAAATTTTCCGTCCAAACCACAGTGTTTTTCTCACATCCAGTCTTCCTGATATTGGTCATTGTTGACAATATCAACAGGAACAAATTCGACGAAATCAAGTTGCCACTTCAACGCATCACCATCGCTAAGCATATTCTTTATACGAAGCCAATATTCCTCACTCTGTCGAAACTGTCTTGTAGTAAGAATCAGTCTGAGTACAGACTTCTCAGTACGTGCATTCCCTACTCCCGTTATTGCCTCCAAATAAGAATCTGCATGTCCACGATATGAAAATGGACCTCTCATGTATCCACGGTTTCTCAACGCCCTGTCACTTGCAATTCCGCGATCTTCTTCTTGGTCGGCAGGAGTCCACCCAATTCGGGGGTCTTCCTGATCTACCCTCACATCCAACGGTATTCCCAATGGTTGCATGCTGGACAGATCGCTGCTGTTTCCCATATAAAACTGCATGAAGCCTCCATGTCCCATTGGTGAATAAACAATGCGGAATTCGTAGTTTCCAGAAGGCACCGGCGGCATTTTTATAGCTAAATCATAGTTTCCCCAGCCTTGGAAGGCGTCAGCCTGCAAATGACGATATGCCCCCTTGACATTATATCGGAGCTTGTTCTGGTCGTTGTAGCAATGAACATCATCAAAGAAGTTAAGCGGAAACGCTATTCGAGCTCCTGACCCGCCACCATTCATGGCACTGACCTCTGACATGGAGCGATAACGGAAACCGTTATTTATGAATTCTGTCAGGAAAGTAGTAGTATCAAAGCGCATCCGCTCATGTAGCACTTCGTTTTTTACCGACCAATCATATACGAGCATATCTGTGATGCCATGGATGTGACCGTTATGCGCCTGGCGGTTAAGTCCTGTGTCGATACGGATATTCTCGCGGATAGTACCATGCATGGCTGTAGATCCAAGAGTTCCCACTTCGTCGGTCAGCGTGTTGTTTGGACGGTAGCGGTTAATATATAAACGCTTGCTCATGCCGTTGGTACTCGTGCCACAAGGATATGCCTGAGGCTCCCAGATTTTGATAAGCGTATTAGGCAGAAGAGTCTTGTAATAATCGTATGGCTCGCCTCCGCATAGAGTGTTGTTGTAATTCCAATATGCGCTTGACCCAGACTCGAAAACAAGTTGGTCCTTTGCCATATTTGCCGTTAGAATGTGGTATCTTACAAACATATTCAAACAATTCCATTGACTGGAATAGTCATCACCAGTACTGACTGAGATATTTTTTTCTCTCACATAGTCATACCATTCCTTGCAATTTTTATAGTGTTCGTTTGCATATTGAATAAGATCCTCAAGATTATTGATTCCATGCTTTGCATACACAGCATCGCTTTCTGCAAATATCGTATACCCGACCCTGCACACATCTGGCCAGTAAAGCTCATTTGTTTTAGTTCCGTCGGAAGTGCTTACATCCCAATTATCGTTTATTGTATATGTTATTCCTTTGTCAGCTTTCGTAAGGAGTTTGTCTACCTCTGTAAGTTTAAGGGCTTCATTAAAAATTGTGTAGCCTTCAACATGATCCATTTCCTCGCTAATAAGCCTCGATGAGCGAGCAATGACATTGTCGACTTTATGGAAGATACCGTTCACGGCCTCGTTGTCGGCGCTGATGATGCGCGCGTAGTTCACAAGTGTGTAGCCGTCAACAACCTCGGTGGAAACAGTGTAGCCGAGCAGGGTGTTAAGGCTGCCTGACGACTCTGCCAGATCCACAATGGTGTAGACACCATTGAGCAGGTGGTATTTGGCGATGTCATTACAAAGACTGTCGGTAAGGCCCTCAAGTGAGTTCTCTGTCATGCCGTTGTGTGGAATGCGGCACTCATCGTCGTTCCACAGGCTGTCGAGATAGGAGTTCACACCGTCGTTCGTAGGAGCGAAGCAGGTGTATGTGCCCCAGGCTCCTAAGTTCTTGTCCATTCCGATCCGCTGCAAAATATACTCAAACGATGTGAGTTCCCCATCTTCTATGATATAGTCATTGATAGACTTTCCTGTGGAGGTGTAGAGGTCTTCTCCTACAGGTTCGTTCTCGCATGCGAAGAAAAAAATAATGAACAAATTCAAAAGGATATATTCTATCGTTTTCATATAATAGTTTTTTATATCTTCTAACAACTGACCACTGGAAGGAGAATCGCCAGATTTGGCAGATTCTCCCTCACAACGAAAAAACTAATTAAAACGCGTATGAAAAATTAACTAATCTATTCCTGCTATAATATTGATTATTGCCACGACATCTGAGATATTGACACTTTGGTCTTTGTTGATATCTGCATCTGTTGAGAACTCTCCTGAGGCAATAGTATTGATGACGGCTACGACATCTGTGATGTTAACGCTGCCGTCTCCGTTCACGTCGCCTGTCAAGAGCGGATTCTCAAAAATCGGTCCTTCAGCCAGAGATGTATACTTAAATATCTTCAGGTTGTCGAACCAACAACGCCGTACTGCTGTGCCATAATCAGATTTCAACACAAATTTCACTATCTTATTGTCTGTGAGATTTGGATTTGAATAAACGTTCAACATGGGCATGTTTTTACCATTGCAGCTGCCATTTTTGGGATTCTCAACTGCCCCCTTAATGGCATTCGCCTTATAGTCGAAAATAATATCGAAAGATGATTTGTTGGCATCCACACATATTGCGGCATCGGTTACAGACGATGATCCTAATCCTGATGTATATCTGCGAATGTCAAGTCCGTCACCACCAGACGATTTTGATTCGGTAATGTCATTCCATGCTCCTGTCTGGTTGTTAAAATCATTGAATGCGACAATTGAATTGTACCTGTTGATGCTGAAGCCTCCAACTCTTTCACCGGCAGCATTCTGGAACTCTATAGTCAGATATTTTCCACTCAAATTTCCTAACCATAAATCAAATTGCGCTCTTATTACGTCGTTTTCACCTGGAATATTCTCTTCACCAAAGGCAACGGTGGCAGCAGATGCACCAACCCTCAGCGTAGCATCAGCATCAGTATCAAGTACACCATTTGAGCCAATCTGGTAGAATGTACCGCCAGTCTGGTTATCAGGGCCAACAGAAGAGGCACTTATAAATGTCATTTGTCCCTTACCTTCAGGATAAAATTCAGACTTACCGTTAATCACATAGTTTAATACTTGTTCTGGGGCATCCTCATCATAAACGGGTGTGAATCCGCCAGAGAAATCAATGTCTATAAACGGCATCAGTTTTGAGACGCTGTTTATAAAAGCGGCCTTGGCTTTCTCCAAATTTCTGATCTGGTCTACAATTGAAGCCTCGTCAGTTTCACGTCTCTCATCATTTGAGTTCGCCTTTATTTCATCGAGTATATCCTTCGCCTTGGCCAATGCCTCGTTAATGATGCTTTTGTCACCGGATGCGTTTATATCATCATCCCTCACAATCTCAGCGTTGTCCATTGCCTCTTCCAAATCAGCGAGTGCCTTATTTGCTTGAGTCACATAATTGTTGGTATATTGGTAGCCACGTACGAGAGCATATTCTTTATAGATGGCATCAGCCTCGTTCTCCTCTTCCGGATAAAATCCCTGATGTACAGCCCACTCTTCGAGCTCCTCATTAGAAGCTGTTCCCAAATCATTGCCCTGCTCATCTACCCAAACATTAAGGACTGCGTTATATAGTGGATCCCATCGCAGCAGCGCATTTTTCAGTGAGTCCTGTTCCCACGGGTAGGATGGGTTGTCGATTTTATCCAGGATACTTTTTCTGGCATTCACGGCCTCGTTCCATTGTGTCTTAAATGTATTCCATGAATTTTGTCTGTCATACTTTTCTTTCACGTCTCCGAATCCACGAAGCTCAAAATTCTGAATGTCAAAAATTACTCCAGAAGAAAAGCCCGGATACCAGAACCCGACAGAAAACGTTTCTCCTTCCTTGATTTCGCCCACATAATAGAATCTGACAAATTGCTCACCTTTGATTGTGCCGCACGAAATAGTGTCGTTTCCTATGAACATTTTAACCTCGTTCTCCATTGTAAAGACTCTGGAATAGCTTGAATTGTAGACAGCATTTCTGACTTCAGCTGAGAAATAATATTTCCCAGCGGGCAAACTCTCATTATATAGACATATAGCACCAGGACTGTCAGAATATCCGCCGTGAATTCCTTTCGACCAATATTGCTCACCGGAATTGTGCATCCAGTTGTAGCCTTTGAAAAGGAAGCCTCCTATTGTCTGTCCATTGCCGATAGCTCCACGGTTATATTTTCCGAGTACCGACAAGTCGCTTATATATCTGAAATACTCCTCTTTTGAAAAATCTGTTGATGTACAATCCATAAACTCATTCATATCCGCTTTCAACTGCTCAATATACTCCTCTGCATCAGCTTTTTTATCGAAAGTTCCATCTGAAGCAGCCTTCTCAACCAATGCAATGTCATCCACCAGCACAGAACGTGCGTCAGCTGCAGTCTCTGTATTGAAGTTGGGATCATCCAATATCTGCTTTACAAATGACAAGACGGCATCAGAGATACGTGTGTCATATACTTCGGCCACCCTGACTACCTGCATGTTAGTTGCAATCACAGTCTCTGAGCTAATCCTGCTGAATAGAATGTTAAGATATCCTCCAACTTCCTCATCGCCTTCCTTTTCTTCGGATGGGATATTGACAGCCAGTGTGTCAACAAACGACCATGATATTTCTGTCCACTCATTCTCTTCACAGGTAACTGTGGTTGCAACCTGTTGAAAATCAATATTTTTCTGTCCAAATCTTGCACCTTTGTCATCGTTGGGCGACAACCAGGCATCTATTTGATTCAATGCATTGTCTGTAATGGAGGTGTTAGTGCTTGAAGAGACTTTTATTTTCATTGTGACAATATACCTCATACCGTATTGTAGTGGAAGTGCATAAGAGATGAATGCATCCTCGTCACTACTGGTACTCTGGATTCCATTGTAATCGTCTTCTGCCTGTGCTGTGTAAGGAGAGAAAAACGTGCTGGAGAAATTGTTCCAGCTTGCACCCGGCTGTGCAATATCAACCAGTTGGTCAACTTTGAATTTTCCAGAATTCGTAAATATATAATCTCCATTCTGGTATTGTGCGAGCACATTCAAATTTACGATGCAGGCACAAATAATCATTAGCGTTTTTTTCATAATATACAAATTGTTAAATGGTTATTACTCTTAGTTTTGAGCAAAAAACTTGATGATAATTCTTGGTAACCTTATTTGATGAATATTTTCTTGCCATTTCTGATGTAAATCCCTTTACCTGGGTTCTTGACAATCCGGCCGTTCAGATCATAGAAGTCACCGTTGGCATTGTCTGTCCTGTCTGACACGATTTGCTCCACTCCTGTGGAAAGATTCAAGGGTACTTTGGAAAATTGCATACCTGTCCCGACATAGTATCCCAGATTATTTGGCTGGTTATATCCGATATTCTGATTCAGGCAGCTCATATAGTAAGTATGGTCGGTCATCAGCCAAGGCAATTTATAATCGGTCTTGTACCAAGTTGAGAATATTTTCAGGTCTTTCAGAAGAGTGGCATCCGGCAATATCACCTCTTCCCTCCAGTCCCCCACAATATCTCCATACCAAGAAGGATTTGTCTTTGAGCCATTGATAGAGGCGACTGAATAGCGATAGATGGTGAACACTCTCCCACCGGCCCTGTCATTAGAGATTGTTGTGCCATTAAGGAGCTGGCGGGTGAGAGAGCCGTCGAACCATATACCCATATTGCATGATGAAGGTTTATACCCCAAATCCTTTCCGTCATACGAATGTGCGTTAGATCCGGCCCACCAAAACTCACAACCAGGTGACGAGGGGTCAATGTCTGCAACCATACACCTTCCACAGTCGCCGGCCTCCGACGCCACATAGCTCCATATCGTCTCACCTGTATCTGCACGATGCAGTGCAGCTGCTGTCTTGCCTCCTTCCAGACAATGCCACACTTGCAGGCCGTCTTCGTAGGGGAGGAATTTTCCCACGTGGTTGGCATCTCCATGACCCAACCCCGTTGACCATAGTCCAATACCGTCATCATCCAGTGCCATGGAGCCGTACATAATCTCATCATATCCGTCGCCGTCAAGATCGGCCACATTTAAGGAGTGGTTTCCCTGTGCGGCGTATTCACTGTTTTTCTTACCGTCCTTTCCCGTGCCGCCCGCACTGCTGTCGAATGTCCATTTCACCGTCAACTCCCCGTCACGAAAATCATAGACCCGAACTACCGAGCGCGCATAAACTCCTCTTCCTACAACGACAGACGGGAGACCTGAGTCATCGAAGCACCCTACACCGATTCTTAGCGAGTTTGCTCGTTTGAAATAACCGTCACCCCAGTCTTCGCTTGCTCCGCGTGCGATAAAATTTTTCCTGGCAAGCTCTTTTCCTGTCTCACCGTCGATAATCGACAAGTATTCCGGTCCTTGTGAGCAATAATGATCTACCCACCCGCCTGTATAGGTCCTGTAGTCTGTCTTGTTGTCACCATTCTCATCACCAATCTCCATCCCGTCTCCAAAAACCGTTCCCTCGCTGGTTCTTAATGCCACCTCCGCTCTGCCGTCCCCGTCGAAATCGGCTACTGCAAATGCGGAACTGTTGCCGTGCATCATGTTTGGCCCTGACTTCAAACGCCACAGGAATGTGCCATCTAACTTATAGGCATCCCAAATAATCAAGTGCCTCACGCTTTTAATGGTTGTACCCGCACCTGTTCCGTCATCAATCAGCTGACCTGCCGCATTTTTCACCCCTTGGATACGTTTTACCACAATCTCCATCTCCCCGTCTCCGTCCAAGTCACCCACACTCACATCGTTGGCAGGATATACAACAGTATCTATGTCGCACACATCGTCCGTCGGCTTCAACGGGATTGATATAAAAGGTTGTTTTTGTGTAAAATAGTCCTTGGTCACAGACAACTTAGCCAGATGGTGCCGCTTAATGAGATTTTGTATGGAATCCCGGTTGGCAGAGGTAAATGCCGGGTATGTTCCCGCATATACAAGATAATAGGTTCTGGCAGAAGATGGCACCTGGCTCAGCTGAAAGCATGTACTGTTGACAATCGGTGTGGAATTGTGTTTCGTCAGATTTCCATAACCCGATGTCAGACCGCTGTACAAGTCAAACGCAGTGTCCCAGTTGTCGCCAGGCAGCATTCTCCAGCTAATCAGTAATTTTCCAATCTCATTGGCATACTGGGTTTTGCTGGTCGTTACATTTGAATTTCCACATACGCTGACCCACATCATTCTATTTTCTGTACCTCCTGGCATCTGCTGGGCTATGCCACCCAAAACTCCAAGAACAAAAAGGGTAAAAGAAAGTACTGTTGTTTTCATTTTATAATTTTTTTTGATTGTTTATTGCTATCAGTTGATTAGGATAAGTCATAATGTCATAGAACCCTTTATATGTCTCTGTTGCCATCGACACAGGCTCGTATTTGTCATTGTTCTTCACTTGCACGGGCATTGTGTTAACCGTGAACAACGGATTAGGATTTGCACTGTCGGCCGGTAGGAATCCGTTGTCGCTGATACTGACACGGCTGTTCTCCCTCAGTCTCAGGTTACCTCCAATTGTTGACCTGATGACAGCTTCCTCAAGACGCCCGTCTTTCCAGGTCATTTTCTCTATTACAAACCCGCCGACGGCTCTCAGTCCACACACCTCTCCTGCACTCCATTCATCGGGCAATGCAGGAAGCAGCTCTATAAATCCGTCATGGCTTTGGACTAACATTTCGGCTATACCGGCAGCACATCCGAAGTTGCCGTCAATCTGGAATGGGGGATGAGCGTCGAACATATTAGGGTAGGTTCCTCCTGGCGACCCCCCGTCAACAGAGTCGGGAACTAATGTCAACTGGTTTTTTATCAGCTTATATGCGTGGTTGCCATCCAAAAGCCTTGCCCACAGACACACTTTCCAGCCCATAGACCATCCTGTAGACGGGTCGCCCCTCTGGATAAGAGAGTTCTTTGCCGCGTTTGCGGCTTCTGCCGACCGCGTCGGAGATATCTCGTTACCTGGATACAATCCCCATAGATGTGATACGTGTCGGTGGTGGTCATTTGGGTGATCCCAGTCTTCCGCCCATTCTTGCAGCTGTCCATATTGCCCGATTCTCAGAGGGGTCAACCTGTCGCTTAGCGACAACAATGAGTCAGCAAACTCCTTGTCTCGGCCAAGGACCTCTGCCGCCTGTGCTGTGTGTTTGAAAAGATCAAAAACCAACTGGTTGTCCATCGTTATTCCCGCAAGCAAATTCTTTCCCTTTCGGTGCTTAGGCGAGTTCTCAGGAGAGACCGAGGGGCAGACCACCTCATATCCTGTGCGAGGGTCCACCGTGAGGTAATCAACAAAAAATTCCGAAGCACTTTTCATGTAGGGATATACGTCCTTTAAAAAACGTTTGTCTCCAGAATAGATATATTTTGTCCACAGATGCTGGCAAAGCCAGGCTCCTGCCATAGGCCAGTCGCCGCTGTAAACCCGGTCTACCGCACCGGTCATCCTCCACAGGTCGGTATTGTGGTGTGCGCACCATCCCCGGCATCCATACATACGGCTTGCCGAGTTGGAGCCTGCCTCGCTCAGGTCATGAATAAGAGAAACCAATGTCTCATGCATCTCAGGAAGGTTACACGTTTCCGCAGGCCAATAATTCATCTCGGTATTTATATTCATGGTGTAACGACACTTCCACGCAGGATTAACTTTTCCGTTCCATAAGCCTTGAAGATTCATAGGTTGGGTTCCCGGCTGTGAAGCACAAATCATGAGATATCTGCCAAACTGGAAATACACGGTCAGCAAATCCAAGTCGTTGTTACCGGAAAAATCGCGTATGCGCATATCCGTGGGCAAATCAGTGAAATCGTCAGATTTCAAACGTAAAGTAACCCTGTCAAAATAGTTCCTGTAAAATCTTACATGATCCTCTTTTGCCTTTTCATACCGACGGCCAACGTTTCTCATGTAATTTTCGATTCTTTGCTGAGGAACGGCGGATATGTCATGGTAGTTTGCAAAGTTTGTGGCCATTGCCACATATATAAGCAGCTCGTCTGCATTTTTTACATTCAGGACGTTGTTGTCGTTTGAAACTGTGCCACCTTTGTTTACCAGTTGGGTTCTCACCATGAAATTCAACTTTCCAGGAACCTCCTTTGCTGCCTCAATCGTGGTTCCAGTCATTGATATTGTATTATCATCCGCCTTTATTTCCACCGGCAACTCCGGGTAGCTGAGAGATGCCGTGAGATTTATGGAGTTCTTTCGGGATGCCGTAATCCTGATGATAAGCATCTGGTCGGTGAACGAAGTGAAGGCCTCCTGGTAAAACTCTGTATCTCCCACTTTGTATGATACCGTGGCTACGGCGTTGGAGAGATCCAATGTCCTCCGATAGTTTGAGTAGTTGTAATGGTCATGAAACCTGAGGTGCAGTGATCCTGCCGGCTGGTAAGCGCCACCCTTGCCCAATGGGCGTGGAGCCATGATATATTTTTCGGCTAACACCTGTGCGGAATCGATATTGTCCTCAAAAACCAGTTTCCTTATATCATTTAGCCTCGCCTTCGCGCTATCATTATAATTATTGTATGGCGAGCCTCTGGATATAGTCTCCTCATTAAGCTGAAACTCCTCATTCTCCGGGTCTCCAAATACCATGGCACCTATTCTGCCGTTGCCGAGAGGCAGGGCGCTGTTCCATCTTAAAGCCGGTTTGTCATACAACAACAACGGCTGTTCAGCATACAGGCTTAACGACGAAAACAAAAAAAGGATAAAATGTAGAGCTTTCATTTTGTTCTGAATTTTTTTGCAAAAGTAGCTATTAATAATTGCTTTCATGAAGAACGATGTTGATTTATACAAAAATCGTGTTGTAAATTCAAAAATGCCGAAAAAATCAACATTTTTTCCATTGTCCGCAACATTCTTTCCCTTATTTTTAGTTAACTTTGCATTATGAAAAAGTTTTGTCACATAATTCTTTTGTTTTGGTTTGCATTCTTCTCGGTTGGCAAAGCTGAAGACTCCATACGAGCAGATTCATTCATCACAATCGATATGCGCGATGGGTTGTCAGAGAGCAGAATCCGACAAATCAAGCAGATGCCAGACGGCAGAATAGCTGTGGCAACAACGGCTACGATTGACATATATGATGACACGCGCTTTGTTTCTTTCAAATTGATGCCCGGGAAAGCACACCCTTTATCGGGCTACCATGGTAAACGACAACTGAACTGCGATTCGCTGGGCTTTTTATGGCTGCGAAATGAAAATGTGCTTTATGTGTTAGACACCAAGAAAGGAGAGGTTGTCTCAAATGTAGACAGCCTTCTCTTGGCTCTTCATCTCACAAACCAAGACATAATCTCACTGCCTGAGTCTCCCATACCTAATAATTACGGCGATATCCATGACGTTTTTACCATAGAGCACGACACATACGGCGGAATTTGGATTGGGACGAAAGAGAATGGAATACTTTATAGAAATCCGCTAAGAGCCCGTCAGTTTTACACAAGCCCAACGGAATTTGCATACCCAAGAATTGCCAATCATGGAACCACGAGAGCCAGAAACTTGGAGGACCAGTATGCCCCACATGCTACAAACTGCATGCTTGATGACGACGGCGATTATGCCTATCTGGGGACATTGACCGGGCTGATGATTTTTAACAGGGAGAATAAGCTTGTGACAATATTGGATGAAAAACAAGGCTTCCATTCCAATAATGTCCAATCGCTGATTCGTGATGACAATGGTGATGTATGGCTCACCACATCAAATGGCATATCACGAATTCGTCTTTGCGGTGTTGACAGTTTTGAGATTACCAATTTTGGAAAGCTCGACGGAATCAGCATAGAGGGACGGGAATTCCGCCCTGGCCAGATAAACAAATCCCCTTCAGGATTAATAACGGCCGGATTTGTGGGCGGAACAGTCACTTTTTATCCCGATTCTGTGACTGCTCCATGCTTTTGCTACTATTATCCGGCTCCAGAGCCAATGTCTCAACACAGTAGCAATTCCGGAAAGTTATATTGGATTATTCTCGCAATTCTTGTAATAGCCTTAGTGTTGTCCCTGTATTATCATTCTTGTCACAGACACAAAAAGAACCAGGCTGACTCAACAAGGGTATTCGATTCCACCCCTCAAATGAGTGAAGAGGCTTTCAAAAGAATTAAGGAGCAGAGAAACGAGCCGACAGCAGATGAACTGTTCTTGGCTCGACTGCAACAAATAGTTGAGGAGAATATTGGAAAAGAGAATTTCAGTGTCCAGAGCCTGAGCGAATGTATGGCAATGGATCGTACCGGACTATTTAGAAGGATGAAAAACCTTACTGGTTTGTCCCCCTCTGATTACATAAGAAAGATTCGTGTTGACGTGGTAGCCAGACTGCTTACAGAAACTGATTGGCCAATATCGGACATAGCGAAAAAAACAGGCTTTTCAACTACAAAATACTGCTGCAAAGTGTTTAAAGGCATATATTCCGTGATGCCAGAGGAATATCGCAACGGTCACTCACGCGCATTACTCGCCGGAGAGGAAGCATCTGAGGCGGACAGGCAAATGTTAAACGAATCTTAAAAAAACAATAATAAAGTTATTAAATTGTTGTAAGTGTGAAAAATGCGCTAATTTTGCAGAAAATTAGAACATCAATTCAGAATATGCGCATATTAAGATATCTTTTCACAATTACCTTGGCTGCCTCTCTGGCCGCCTGCAACAACTGCTCCGACAAAAAAACCGCAAACGTCGAAGAGGAATACGTAAGTACCGCCCCCGCTTTCAATTCCGACAGCGCCTATGCTTTCGTCAAAGCACAATGTGACTTCGGCCCGCGGACTATGAACTCCGCCGCCCACGACAGCTGCGGCGCCTATATCTCCGCCACGTTCCGCAGATACGGCGCCAACGTCTATGAGCAGACTGCCGACCTGAAGCTGTATGACGGCACAGTGGTCAAGAACCGTAATATCATAGCCGCCTTCAACGAGTCCAGTCCCCGCCACATCATAATCGCGTCGCACTGGGACTCGCGCCCCTGGGCCGACCACGACGCAGACCCTGGAAAGCACCACGAGCCGATTGACGGCGCCAACGACGGCGCGAGCGGCGTGGGAGTGCTCCTGGAACTTGCGCGTCAGTTCTCCCTGAAGCAGCCTTCCATGGGTGTGGATCTCATCTGCTTCGACGCAGAGGACTGTGGTACTCCAGAATGGGACAAATCAGGCAACTCTTCGGAAAACACCTGGTGTCTCGGCTCACAATACTGGTCGGGAACTCACCACAAAGAGAACTATACCGCCGACTTCGGCATCCTCTTAGATATGGTTGGCGGTCCCAACTCTGTTTTCCTGAAGGAAGGTTTCTCCATCCAGATGGCTCCCTCCGTTACCGACCGTGTGTGGTCAGCAGCACAGCGCCTTGGATATGGCCAGTATTTCAAGAGCGACGTGACCGGGTATGTAACCGACGACCACCTTCAAGTGAACCAGTGCGGCATTCCGTGTATAGACATTATTGCCTCCGACAAGACCGACGGCGGATTCTGCAAGACATGGCACACAACCGCCGACAACATAAAGAGCATCGACAAAAACGTCCTCAAAGCCGTTGGACAGACAATGATGGAAATTATATATACAGAGTAAGGTAAAACATTATCGACAAAACCATTTACATACCGTACTTCCTTTTACGATTTGCTTTTTATTAATCATATAGATAATCAGGCATCTTGAAACAATTCTACTCATTAATTCTTGCATTATTACTGTCACCGTGTGTTCTTCACGCCCAGCCAATCGTCGAGTCGGTTGAGGGCAACCAGGAATACACGGGAAGCCGTATTTTCTCCCACCGCATGGGATTCGCAGGCATTATTGAGTGGAGAGGCGAGGATATACCATGGTATTATATCGACCCTGTCTATATTTTCCCAACCATGGTGTTCAAGAATGAGGCTGAGGCCCGTAAGTATTATCAGATAGCGAACAACATCAAGAAGGTATATCCGATTGCCGTTGAGATTTCCTGGGACGTTCGTGCCCATATTGAGCACCTCGACTCTTTGGGCGACAAGCGTGAGCGCGACCAGTACATGAAAAAGATGGAGAAAGAGCTGAAGAAGAAATATACCGCCCGCCTGAAAAAACTTACCCTCACCCAAGGAAAGCTTCTAATCAAACTTGTTGACCGTCAGTGCGAACAGACAGCTTTCAAGTTGGTGCGCTCCTACATGGGTAGCTTCAAAGCCACATTCTACAACACGTTCGCATCCATTTTCGGGGCATCCCTAAAGAAGAAATACGATCCTGAAGTGGATGACCGGATTACTGAGCGGTGCATACTCCTGATAGAGAGCGGACAGATGTAGCTGGAAACTGAGACTTTTCTCAGGTTCTTTTCCAGAAATTTCTTGTGAAAAGAACGAAAACAGGGAAAATCTCCAGACGCCCTATAAGCATAAGTACAGAACACGTAACTTTAGCCACAGGCGAGAGTATTGACCACGAGTGCATAGGGCCATAATAATCCATTCCCGGTCCGACATTGGAAATAGACGATAGCGAGAGTCCGAGCGCATCGTAGAAGTCGAAATCCAAATTCGGATTGAAGTCTGCGTTGACAGACGCATAATAAGGGTCAACCCCTGCGAAAGCCAGTACGAACGCACCGACAAGCAATGAGCCTATAAACAAGGCGCAGAATCCGAACAAAGTCCTGACCACCTGATTGCTGACGACCTGCCCGTTATATTTAACCGGCAGGACTGCGCGGGGATGTAGTATGTGAGTGAACTCATTACGTGTGATGCGGTAGATAAGCGACCACCTGACACATTTAAATCCTGAGCTGGTGCTTCCTGAGCATGCACCCGCAAACATGATGAACAACAGCAGTGGCATACATGTCATCGGCCACTGGGTATAGTCGCAGTTTGACAGTCCTGTAGTAGTCTGAAGCGATACTACAGTGAACAACGAATCCCTGAAAGCCAGCTCCACCCTCTCAAGCAACTCTGAGAAAGACTCCACTCCCCACAATTCCTGTGTCATCAACACAATGGTGCAAACAAGCGTGGCACCTCCAAAAATATAGAAGAAACATCTTAACTCCGCATCTTTGAGGAAATTCCTGAAATGTCCCTTCAGTAATGTCATATATAGCAGTGTGTAGTTGATTCCGGCAAGAATCATGAACATGATCATCACATATTCAATTGTAGGCGAGTTGAACAGGTCTCTAATAAGTGCGCTGTGTGGCGAGTAACCTCCTGTCGCTGTGATTGTAAGGGCATAGTTGAAGGCATCGAACACCTCCACACCACAAAGAAGCAAAGCAGAAAAGCAAGACAACGTCAATCCAACATAAATTGATCCAATCCATCTGACAGCCACACTGATTCTTGGATGAACTTTATTTCTGAACGGACCAGTGCTCTCAGCCGCGAATAGTTTCACCTCACCCACACCGAATGCCGGCAGAATGGCCACGGTGAAGAAAATAATCCCCACGCCCCCTATCCACTGTGTGATACTTCTCCAGAAAAGAATGCAATAAGGCTGTGCGTCGCAATTGTCGATTATTGTCGCTCCTGTTGACGTGAATCCCGACATCGTCTCGAAGAAGGCGCTTGACACATCGGGCACGGCTCCGCTGATTATGAACGGCAGCATACCGATGAGCGAGAAGATGACCCACACGATGCTGACAATCATATATCCGTCTTTCCTGCTCATGTTGAGACTGGAGCGATGCCCCACACACTGGTTCATCATTCCTATCATCCATGCGATAATCATCGGCCAGAGGAAAGCATAGCGTGCCGGCTCGTCATAGCAAATTCCCACTATAAAGCATGCCAACAGCAGTCCTGACTCAATAAAGAGCAGGATGCCTATCACCCTTATTATTAATCTCCAATTTGACACAAAAAGATGTAAGATTTGATTATTTAAGATGTAAGATTTTTTTTGGGGGGTATAACGTTTATTTAAAAAACTTATCAAGGCGTTTAAGTGTGCCGGCTATACAGAACACCACGATTCTGTCGCCTGCCTGCAGACGCGTGCTTCCAGATACGAGCATGGCCTTTCCATCCCTGAACATACCTCCTATATTCACACCTCTTGGCAGTCCAAGATTCATCACCTGGTCTCGGGTGACTTTCGAGCCCTCATTTACAACAAACTCAGCCACGTCAGCCTCTGCGACAGTGAGCATCTTCACGTTGTTCACGCTCGACTTCAGCAACATCTGGTAGATATGGCTTGCCGCAATCACTTTTTTGTTGATGACATTGCCCACATCCAAAGACTCGGCCATATCAAGATAGTCCAGGTTCTCAACCTGTGCGATTGTCTTGCGTATTCCCCGCCTTCTTGCCGCCACACAAGACAGAATATTCTCCTCGTCGTTGTCGGTAAGTGCAATGAACGCATCCATTCTGTCTATACCCTCATCGGTGAGAAGCTCTATGTCGTGACCCTCTCCGTTTATCACCATGGTGTTGTCCCGAACCAACTCCCCCAGTTTATCACAACGTTCAATGCTGGGTTCGAGCAACTTGATATCCATTGACTCAGGAAGTGCCCATACAGCTCTGACCGAAAGCTTTCCGCCTCCCAGAATCAGGGTGTTTTTGAGTTGCGGATATCCGTTCTTGCCTGACAGAACAGCGATTTCGGGAAGGCTCTCCTTCGTTGTCATGAAGAAAACGAGGTCACGTGGCATGATTTTAACATCACCATTGGGATGTATTGTCTCTCCGTCGCGCTTTATCGCCACCACGTGGAAACTGTGTCCGTGTTTCATTCCCAACTCTCGTAGTGTATGGCCGACAAGCACATTGTGGGCATTGCTGATTTCCTTGTCATAAATTGGGTGCTCGTCATGCATCTTCACGCTTAGCAGGACCAGGTCTCCAGTTTCTCCGAACTCCCACAGCTGTCTCACCCACGAAAATTTACATGAGTCTGCAATCTCCCTTGACGCAAGCAGTTCCGGATAAATGATTGAGTTGATGCCCATGTTCTCGAAAATTTTCTGGTTCTCAGGCTTCATATACTCATAGTTGTCCACTCTTGCCACGGTTCGCTTTGCCCCCAACTGCTTTGCAATCATAGCACACATGATGTTCTCACTCTCGTGCGGGGTGACAGCGATAAGCAGGTCAGCACTGTCTATGCCAGCATTTTGCAATCCGTCGATAGAAGTGGGGGCGGCCAGCATGGTCATAATGTCAAGGTCGTTGTTAACCTTGCTCAGCCTCTCCTCGCTCTCGTCGAGCAGGACTACATTGACATTTTCGTCGGAAAGCATTCGGGCCAGATGTGTCCCCACAGCGCCGGCCCCGGCTATGATTACTCTCATATGGTTATTTGGTCAGTTCTATTATCTGTTTGTATATACCCTCTACGTCTATTCCACATATGTGTCTCAACTGTGCCACTGACCCGTGTTCCACAAAGCGGTCGGGTATTCCAACCCTGCAAACCCGTGGGGTATGTCCGTTCAGGCTCATATACTCAAGCACTGCGCTTCCCAGGCCTCCTGAGACGACTCCGTCCTCCACCGTAATGATGCGTTGGTGTTTATCAGCCACCTCAGCGAGAATTTCCTCATCAATCGGTTTGAGGAATCTCATGTCGTAGTGCGCCGCACTTATGCCATCCTCCTTAGCAGCCCGCTCTATTGCTTCCTCCACGCATCGTCCGACAGGTCCGATAGAGAGCACGGCTATGTCTTCTCCTTCTCTCAACTTTCGTCCTCTTCCCACCGGTATCTCTTCGAGAGGGCATTTCCAGTCAACACACGACCCTCTGCCTCTCGGGTATCTGATAACGAATGTTCCTTTGTCGGGCAGTTGTGCTGTGTACATAAGCTTTCTCAGTTCATGCTCGTCGTAGGGAGACGCGATAGTGAGATTTGGTATTGGCCTGAGGAAAGCCAAGTCGAATGCTCCGTGATGCGTAGCCCCGTCTTCTCCCACGAGTCCTGCCCTGTCGAGACAAAGCACCATGTTAAGTCGCATAATAGCAGCATCGTGAATCAGGTTGTCGTATGCCCTCTGCATGAATGACGAATAGATGTTGCAGAAAGGTGTCAGCCCGTCTTTTGCCATTCCCCCAGAGAATGTGACTGCATGTCCTTCGGCTATTCCCACGTCGAAGACTCTGGACGGCATCTTCTCCATCATTATGTTCATGGAGCATCCTGTAGGCATAGCCGGTGTTACGCCGACAATCTTCGGGTTCTGCTCAGCCAGCTCCAACAATGTCTTTCCAAACACATCCTGGAACCTGGGAGGGCATGGCTTTTCGGGGTTTATGTCAATACGCTCTCCCGTGTCCTCGTTGAACTTACCCGGTGCATGCCAAAGGGTAGCATCTTTTTCCGCCGGCTCATATCCTTTACCTTTTATGGTGTGAATATGCAGCATTTTAGGGCCTTTCATGTCCTTTATTGTCTTCAGCACACGTACCAGCTCCTTTACGTCATGCCCGTCAACGGGCCCGAAATAACGAAGGTTAAGTCCTTCAAACATATTCTGCTGTCGGCTAAGGAAAGACTTAATGCTGTTGTTGAACCTTTGGATTCCTCGCTTGCTCTTATCGTTGAGCCACCCCCATTTCGTGAGTTTGTTCGACAACTTGTATCTCACGTTGTTATAGGTGGTGTTGGTGGTCAGCCCGAGCAGGTATTTCCTCATGCCTCCCACGCTCTTGTCGATAGACATGTTGTTGTCGTTGAGAATAATCAGCATGTCGTTTGGCGTTGAAGCTGCGTTGTTAAGTCCTTCAAAAGCCAGCCCACCGCTCATGGCTCCGTCGCCAATGAGGGCCACAACCTTGCGGTAGTCTTTGTGGATGTGAGCCGCCACCGCCATACCGAGCGCAGCGCTGATAGAGTTGCTGGCATGGCCGCAGCAGAAGGAGTCATACTCGCTCTCGTCGGGAAAAGGGAAGGGCCGCAAGCCTCCCAACTTACGGTTTGTGCAGAAACTCTCCCTCCTTCCTGTCAAAATTTTGTGTCCGTATGCCTGATGTCCCACGTCCCAGACAATGCGGTCGTCGGGAGTATTGAAGACATAATGCATAGCCACAGTGATTTCCACAACCCCGAGGCTGGATGCCAGATGTCCCGGATTGACCGACAGCTCCTTAATGATGTCGCGCCGCAACTCATCGCATACCTGAGGCAGCTGTTCCACCTTAAGCTTGCGAAGATCTGCAGGCGAGTCTATTCCGCTGAGCAGTCCGAATTGATGTATATTTTCTGTATTATTTACGGTCTCTGACATTAAAAACAATATGTATAGTCTGCAAAGTTACCACATTTTTATGAGAAATCCACATAAAATTCATGAAAATGTGGTAACTTTGCAAATTATAAAAAGGTTGTAATTCCAAAACCACATTATCTGAATTGCATAATTCGCATAAAAATATTGACGGCTGCGTTGCCACGATAGGCTTTTTCGACGGTGTCCACAGAGGACATCGGTTTCTGCTCCAATGCCTTAAGAGCGAGGCTCAACGTCGTGGGCTCCAATCGCTTGTCATCACTTTTCCCGAGAGTCCCTCAAGCGTGTTGTCACCTTCCACTCTCCCACCCCTTCTCAGCACTGCAGATGAGAAACGACAACTTCTGCTCTCGTCAGGCATTGACGATGTGGCGATGTTGGATTTTACGCAGGCTCTGTCGTCGATGACCGTAGAGCGGTTCATGTCCGACGTGCTTTCCTCCCGCTTTGGCGTGCGTGTCCTGTTGATGGGTTATGACCACCGTTTCGGGAGCGATGGCGGTGGTTCTTTCCCGGTTTATGAACAGGCAGGCAAAAAGACCGGCATTGAGATTCTCAGGGCTGCGGAATATAAGCAGTCAGAGAGCGGTAATACCAATGTGTCGTCATCATCAATCCGCAACGCACTTTTCTCGGGTGACATCCGCTTAGCCAACAACGCGCTCGGCTACTATTATTCAATTGAGGGACGTGTTGTAGGCGGGCATCATGTCGGCACTGTCTTGGGCTACCCCACAGCTAACCTGCGTACAGAGAAACGTAAGCTTATACCAGCCAATGGCGTATATGCAGTAAGGGTCGTGGTAGATGGCAATGAATATGGAGGAATGCTGAACATAGGCCGACGCCCAACGTTGGACAACGGGCATGACATATCTGTTGAGGTCAACATATTTGATTTCAACGAGAACATTTATTCTGAAAACATCAGGGTTGAGTTTGTGGCCCGCCTTCGCGAAGAGCGTCGCTTTGATTCCATAGACTCACTTCGCCACCAGCTTAAAGCCGATGAAGCGGCATGCCGTCAGCTACTGAAGAAGTAATATGCCCTTTACATGAAGACAGAAACCTTGCCTTTCCTTTGCAAATCCTAGTTAAGTGTATGGAAAGAGCTTCCGTCGAAGCAGTGTGTACATATCTGGCATTTCTGTAGCCCGATGGCTTTGACAATATCCTCAAGTTTTGAGAACCTGAGACTGTCGAGATTGAGTCTTTTTGCAATCTCTTCGACCATAGCTTTGTATTCAGGAGAGTCTGTGGTCGCATATGCTTTCAGACGCTCTGCCGACACCTCCACATTTTCCGCAGTCTGTGCATCTGCCAACTTTGTGCGTGTGGTTGAGTGGGTCTCCAAGTCTTTAATCGCCCGTCGCGCGATAAGCTCAAGCTCGGATTTGCTTGCCGAGAAGTTGACGAAGGGGCATGCGTAAATCAAAGGCGGGCATGCGATACGCATGTGTACCTCTTTGGCTCCCAACTCTTTAAGCACTTTTGTGTTTTCCCTGAGTTGAGTACCCCTCACAATAGAGTCGTCGCAGAACAGACATCTTTTTCCCTTGAGCATATCCTTATTCGGTATGAGCTTCATCTTAGCCACCAGATTTCTCACCTCTTGGTTTGCCGGCATGAACGAGCGGGGCCATGTGGGTGTATATTTGCTGATAGCCCGCTGATAAGGCACTTTGTGTCCTGCGCTGTATCCCACAGCCATTCCAATTCCCGAGTCAGGTATTCCACCAACAGAGTCCACTTCTGTGGGGTCGGCCTCTCCCATCATGCGACCTGTATTGAACCTGACATCCTCCACGTTCTTTCCCTCGTAGGATGATGTGGGAAATCCATAATATATCCAAAGGAACGCACAAATCTGCATGTGGTCATTGGGTTTTCTCAGCTGCTCAACGCTGTCGTGTCGAAGATGTACGACCTCGCCTGGTCCCACAAAATATGTGGTCTCAAATCCCAGATTGGGAAAAGCTGTGTTCTCGCTTGTAGCCGCCATTGAGCCCTCTTTCTGTCCGAGCACGATAGGTGTTCTTCCCCAAGCGTCGCGTGCTGCAATGATACCATCTTCTGTGAGCAAAAGCATGGAGCAAGACCCTTTCACTGTGTTGAACACATTCTCGATTCCATCAACAAAAGTTTTACCTTTTACGATGAGCAAACCGACAAGCTCAGTGGGGTTAACCTTTCCAGACGAGAATTCCGAGAGGTGCATGTTCTCTTGCAGGAGGTGTTCTGTGATTTCGTCAATATTATTGATTTTAGCCACTGTGACGAGCGCAAAACGTCCGAGGTGGGAGTTAAACAGCATCGGCTGTGCATCTGTGTCGCTTATTATGCCGATTCCTGACTCTCCCTCAAACTTATGCAGCTCCGGCTCGAATCTTGTGCGGAAATAAGTATTCTCAAGATTGTGAATAGCCCTGTAGAAACCTTTCTCTTTGCTGTAGGTTGCCATACCTCCCCTGCGCGTACCAAGATGCGACTGATAATCAGTCCCATAAAACAAATCTGCTCCACAAGGCTTAACACTTACAGTACCAAAAAATCCACCCATAAAAATCAATACAAATTGAAGAAATCCTTTTACCGCTGCAAAGTTACGAATAAGCGAGAGAAAAACCAAATTTTATTTGAGTTTTTCCGAGCGAGAGTACTTCGGCGAAGCCAAAGTTACGAATAAGCGAGAGAAAAACCAAATTTTATTTGAGTTTTTCCGAGCGAGATTGCGAAATCGGAGCATGGTTTGGGACGACAGAATGGAAACTATTATCTGAAAATCGGAATGGCAATCAACTTTTCCGCTTAATTCGTTCATATTTCAAGTAAAATGACTAACTTTGCATACAGATTGGAATCACCAGTTTCAAGTAGGAAAAAGAAAATTTTATCACTCTTAACATCAGAATAATCAATGAAAATCTTACTTCTCGGAAGCGGCGGGCGTGAACATGCCCTTGCATGGAAAATATGTCAAAGCAAGAAAGTTGAAAAGTTATTCGTTGCTCCCGGCAATGCCGGCACCTGTAACATTGCAGGCAACGACAAATGCGGAGAGCACTCTTTCGCTCCTTCTGAGAATGTATACCTGAAAGTCAACGACTTCGCAGGCATCGGCGATTTTGTCATCACCCATGGCATTGACATGGTTGTCGTTGGTCCGGAAGATCCGCTTGTAAACGGCATATACGACTATTTCAAGAAGGACCCCAGATTAATCGACATCCCAGTGATTGGTCCTTCAAAGGCTGGCGCTGTGCTCGAAGGGTCCAAAGAATTTGCGAAGGGCTTCATGCAACGTCACGGCATCCCAACTGCCGCCTACAAGTCCTTCTCGGCTGAGACCATAGAGGATGGTTACCGCTTCCTGGAAAGTCTCCAGCCTCCATACGTTCTTAAGGCCGATGGCCTGTGCGCAGGTAAGGGTGTTCTTATAGTCCCGACCCTCGAAGACGCCAAGCGAGAGTTGGCCAGTATGCTCGACGGCATGTTCGGCCAAGCCAGCGCACGTGTTGTTATAGAGGAATATCTGAGTGGTATCGAATGTTCTGTATTTGTGATGACCGACGGCAAAGACTACGTGATCCTTCCTGAGGCAAAAGACTACAAACGCATAGGCGAGCACGACACCGGCCTGAACACCGGCGGCATGGGAAGCGTGTCGCCCGTTCCGTTTGCCGACACAGAATTTATGAAGAAGGTTGAGGATCGCATTATCCGCCCCACTGTGGAGGGCCTGGCATCAGAGCAGATAGACTATAAAGGCTTTATTTTCTTAGGTCTTATATGCGTTGACCGGGATTATTCATGCGCCAAGGATGGTGATCCGATGGTAATAGAATACAATGTTCGAATGGGTGACCCAGAGACAGAGACCGTGATGCTCCGTCTGAAGAGCGACATTGTGGATTTGTTTGAAGGCGTTGCGACAGGCACACTCTCTGAAAAGAGTGTGGTTTGCGACCCTCGCTCTGCTGTATGTGTGATGCTCGTATCTGGCGGCTATCCAGAGGCCTATGAGAAAGGCTTCCCGATCAGCGGAATAGACCTTGTTGACGGCTCTATTGTGTTCCACGCAGGTACGGCAATGAAAGACGGAAAAGTTGTGACTGCCGGAGGTCGTGTCATCGCAGTCAGCTCATACGGCAATGACAAATCTGAGGCTTTGGCCAAGTCGTTTGAGGAAGCCAAGAAAATCCAGTTTGAACACCGTTATTTCAGATCTGACATTGGAGCTGACTTAAAAGACTGATAATGGGGTGAATGGGGCTCATGGGACTCATGAGGCCTATGGGACTTATGAGGCCTATTGGACTTATGGGGTCAATGGCAACAATTTTTCGACCTTTGTGATTCAAAGGGTATAAGTCTGTCGCTGGCGTGCCGGATCGAAGAGAGCGACAGCTCGGTCTCTCAGTTCAAAGGCGGTAGTGACTGAATTTGTTGATAGGAGCCCGTTCCACGCATTGCTGTTGCCGATAAGAGTTCCGTCGGCAATAATTACAGACGCTGGCGTGAAACAAGCGGCTTGAATATCTTTTTCCAACTGACACAGATGTGCGGCATCGTAATAATACACGTCGCATCCCTCTTCACGTTTTACCTTCCTTTTAAGCGGTGCAATGAGATATGCCTTAGTGACTTGGCTGTCGGTATGGGCAATTATTTCCTTGGGTCTTAGCCAATGGATTATTCTGAACAGTTGCTCGTCGGAATGTGTGCCTCCAAGCTCATCGAACAAATAAAAACGACTCTTATCAAACAAAGCGTCCCTCACAAACGAAAAGGCCCATGGCGACTGTACCCCAAACCCCCGTCGGTGTCTCCAACGGTTTGGCAGCGAAAGAAGATATGACAACCTGTTCATGAGATTATAGAGTACACAATAGTTTTTGCAAAGTTAAGAAAAAAGAGCAACAAAAATAATGGTTAGTTAAAAATTATTGCTAACTTCGCAGAAAATTCAATAGTTAAAACCATGAAAAAATCGAACATCTATACCAGAAGAGGTGACGAGGGCACAACAAGTCTGATTGGCGGTTGTCGAGTTAGCAAACACCACCCCCGCCTTGAGGCTTACGGCACAATCGACGAGCTGAACTCCCAAATTGGTTTGCTCAGCACCTATATTAGCGAACCGGAATACCAGGACATTCTGACTACCATCCAGAATGACCTGTTCGTGATTGGCAGCGAGCTGGCCACAGATCCGTTAGGAGACTTTAAGATTCCCGAATGGATGACAGTCACTTGCGAGATGACATCTCGTTTGGAGCAGGCTATCGACCGTATAGACAGCACTATTCCTCCCCTCCGCTCGTTTATCCTTCCCGGCGGCACCCGCAGCTCGTCTTTAGCCCATGTTTGCCGAACGGTATGCCGCCGTGCCGAGCGTCGCATCTTAGAACTTCATGACTACTGCCTTGAAAACGAGAGACAACAAGATTCGGAAGGTCAAAAAAATCATCCATCACAGATTTGCGGTGTGTCGTCTGAATTGCGGCGATATATGAACCGCCTTTCCGATTTTCTGTTCGTTTTTGCAAGAAAAATGAACTTTCTTGCGTATAAAGATGAAATTATATGGAAAAAGACTTGCGATTAGGATTTTTTTTTCTATTTTTGCGCCCGAATTAAGGTAGCTGTGAAAATAGCAGCAAAAACTAACCTATTTGTATAACTAAATCTGATAGAATTTATATGTATTGGACACTTGAGTTGGCTATATCCCTTGAGGATGCACCCTGGCCGGCCACCAAAGAGGAGCTTATCGATTATGCTACACGCTCAGGAGCTCCGCTTGAAGTAATAGAGAATCTGAACGAGATTGAAGATGAGGGGGATGTATATGAGTCAATAGAAGAAATATGGCCCGACTACCCGTCAAAAGACGATTTCCTTTGGGACGAGGAGGAGTATTGATAAACCCAGACAGGTTACAAAAAACGGCTTCGAATGAAGCCGTGTTTTTGTTTTTATGATTCTAAAAAACTATTTTCTTATTGTAGTCTGACCGTAATCATAGAGAAAGAATATGGCTGAATCTCGAGACTCATCTTCTTAGTTATGTCGATGGTTGAAGTCTGAGGTTTAATAGGTTGAGCCTCAAAGTTGTTCTCATCCTCAAGCTGGCCTTTGATTGTTGCCATCTCAGCCTGTAACGGCAGCTTCTTGAACTTGGAAAGGTCAACAGCCGCATTCTTAGTCTCGCCTGTCGCATTGCAAACCTTCAGATAAACCTCGTTTTTCTCTGAGTTGAAGATACATGAAGCACCGAGTAGTTTGTCTTCGTCAACCGTCACAACATCGGAATAATAGTAGTCGCCCGATGTCAATCCGAAGAATTGCTGCACATAGTAGCTGCATGTGCGTATTACGCGCTGGTTGTCGAAATAGATGAGGTCAGGATTCCAGCTTATGTGCTTGTCTTTAGCAAAGAGAGGTGCATAGCTTGTCATAACCACGACATCTGCATTACGCTCGATTCCAAGCAGATAGAGTGCCTCAGCCAATGCGTCGGTAAGCTTGCGGTCTTTGGATGCATATTCTCCAAGATATACCTTGGTCTTACGGTCGCGTGGATAGTTGTCGTAGTTGTGCTGATTATCGTAGAAATACTCGCGTCTCTCATAGTAATGCTCGTCGATAATCGGAAGGTCTATGCTCTCCGCAAACCTCCATCCGTTATCATAGTCGGGATTACCTTTGTGTGACCCGGGTCCTGCAGTTCCCACGATGACAATCTCCGGATGTTTCTCCCTCACTCTGTCGTAAATATATTTGAATCTTTCTTCGAACTCCGGAGTTATTTTCTCCTCGTTACCCAGTCCCAGATATTTAAGGTTGAACGGCTCTGGATGTCCCTGTTCCGCGCGTTTCTTTCCCCATTTTGTGGTAACGTCGCCGTTAGCCCACTCAATCAGGTCGAGCGCCTCGTCAACCCACTCCTGCATTTCGCTCATAGGCACAACCATCTGAGCCTGCTCTTTCAAGCCCCATGATCCACCTGCTCCCTGGCAGCTGACCCCCACGGGCAAAATAGGAAGCGGCTGTGCTCCAAGATCCTCGCAAAGCTGGAAATATTCATAGTATCCAAGTCCGAAGGATTGATGGTATCCCCAGCAGTTTTTTATCCCAACTCTCTCCTCACGCGGTCCGATGGTGTTTTTCCATCTGTAAGTGTCCCAGAAACCGTCGCCACCTCCATGAACGATACATCCTCCTGGGAAGCGTACGAATTTCGGCTTGAGATCCTCAAGCGCCTGAGCCAGGTCCTTCCTCAATCCATGTCCTTTATAAGTGTCGCATGGCATAAGTGACACCATGTCAATATCCACTATTCCATTATCCAAAAGCAGTATAGAGATGCGCGCATGGTTGAAATCTTCGGTTGCCTTCATTTTGGCTGTGTATTTCTTCCATACGCCACCATCAACCTTAATCTCTGCATCTGAAAGCACCCTGTTATGTTCACCCAAAAGACTGACTCTCAATATTTTTCCTTCAGAACGGGCAAAGAATGAAAGCTCGTATTCAGAGTCTTTCCTCAGCACGATTCCGTCGAATCCGCTATTTTCCATTCCCACTCCGGTCCATCCTTTGAAGTCAGAGTAATGTCCCACATTTTCGGCAAAGATTCTCACATAGTGAGGTGTCTTGTCGTTCAGCGGGTTGTCGGTTCGAGTCTCGATATATCCGGTTGAATGTCCATGACGTAACATCCTCCAGCAAGCCCCGCTGCTCCATTCATTGCGCTCAGCCTGTGAATATTCAAAACTTCCGTTCTGCACGAGCTCAGCAAAAAGTCCGCCGTCTGCCGAGCTGCTGATATCCTCAAAGAAAATACCGATCAGCTCGTTACTTATTTGCTTGCCTCCCTTAGGCACTTTCACTGTCTGTGCCGCTGCTGTGATTGTGGTTGCAAAAACACCTGCCGCAAATGCGGCCTTTAAAAGATTTTTCATAAAAATTTGGAGTTGTTTGAAGAATTTTTTCTTTTTGCAAAGTTACGAAATAATTGCTTGATAAAGTTGCATTTTTGTTAAAAAGACTATTAAAGATGTGTCTCATGCGTTTTTTTTATAAAATTTATTGTTAAATTATGGTTAAAATAGAGCAAATTTTATTAAATTTGCAAAATCTAACTACAGAATGACGACAATTCTGACAACTATTGCGCAATAGAACTATGAAAAAATTATTTGCTATCGCAGCTTTTGGGTTGCTGGTGATTAGTGCGGCCAATGGTCAAAATACATGTCGCGGGCCAAGAAGAATGTGGGCATCTATAAACACAAAGACCGATGTAACAACAAATGGAAACTCCTATCTTAACGACATCGAGAAGGTACTTATTTCTTGGCGCATGCTTCCAACTGACACTTGGGAAACATCTTTCCATCTTTACAGTCGCATTGCGTCAAATCCAAACGCCATGCTTACCCGTAAGACCAGCAACAAGCCTGTGTCCAACAGCACCTGTTTTCAACTCTCGTCTGTTCCCACTGCAAAGACCGTCTTCTATCTAGTTAAAGGCGACTGCCCCATCAACAAAAGCATGGTGAGCAATGCAGCGGAAAAAGCTACGATTATGTCCTACTGCGTGGACTCCATGGTTTTGGACGAGCGGATTTACAGCCAGAAAATCCCTTATCTCTCCATTCCTCTGAAGGACACCCATGAGGATGTGTGTTCTATCGACACCATTTTCTTTACCGCCAACGACGTGAGCGTAGGTGACCTGGACGGTGACGGCGAGCCGGAGATTGTGGTTAAACGCCTGCAGTCACACGGTCCCCAACCCGGCTCGATGAACAGCGACGGCACCGGCGCCGGCACATCTCAGAAGGCTGTGATGCATCAGGCTATTTGGGATGCCTACAAACTCGACGGCACATTTATGTGGCGCGTGATGTCGGGTCCCAACAGCCTCCTGGGTAACAGTACGTCGTTCGCCATTGCCGACTTCGACGGCGACGGCAAGTGTGAGATGGCAATCCGTACGAGCGAAGGCACTGTGTTCGGCGACGGCACAGCTATCGGTGACACCAACAACGACGGCATCATCGACTACCGCACCTGGACCGGCGGCTGGGTGGACCACTACCCTTCCCGTGGCCCGGAGTTCGTAAGCGTGATTGACGGAACGACCGGCAAGGAGCTGGCCCGCGCCAATTACATTAGCCGCGGCGCAAGCGAGGACTGGGGCGACAATTATTTTAAGCGCGCCAACTCTCACCGCATGGGAATCGCCTGCTTAGACGAGACCGGCCTGCCGTCGATTATCGTGGGTCGCGGTGTCTACGCCCGCTCGGTTATACGTGCCTACGACTACCGCAACGGCGAGCTGACTGTCCGATGGACTTTCGACACCTCAGGCGGCGGCACGGGCAAGGACGGCAACCCCGTGAGCGCATACGCCGGTCAGGGCAACCACTCATTCAACGCCGCTGACCTCGACGGCGACGGCTTCGACGAGATTATGTACGGCTCCATGGCAGTAGACCATGACGGCAAAGGCCTGTGGACTACAAAATTAGGTCACGGCGATGCCAACCATGTTGGCAAATTCCTCCCAGACCGAGATGGTCTGCAAATGTACCATTGCTTGGAGGGAGGCACAACCCAAGTTGCGCTTCACGACGCTGCCACCGGTGAGCTGATTTGGGACAAGCAGGGCAGCGAAGCAAATGACATGGGCCGCTGTATGGTTGCCGATATAGACCCCAACTATCCTGGTTGCGAATTCTGGATGGCCGGCTCAAACGCATTCAGCCAAAGCGGCACCGACTTGGGTTACAAACCCAGCTCCTGCAACGCCGGTATATGGTTCGACGGCTTCCTGTCAAGACAACTTATCAACGAGAACATCATAGACAGCCCCTCACACGGTCGGACATTTACCATCTACCGTTATTCCGAAACATTCATCAACGGCACGAAGTCCAACCCTTCCTGGTATGGCGACTTGATGGGCGACTGGCGAGAGGAGTTTATCGTGCCCGACAACACAAAACTGGCAGACCTGAAGATTTTCTCCACCTGGTATTCCACAGAATACAAGTTTCCCTATCTGATGAGCGACCATCATTACTGGCTTCAGACCGTGAACCAGAATATCGGCTACAACCAGCCCAACAACCTCAGCTATTTCCTTGGAACAGGCATGAACATGGATGACGTGCCGCTCGTCAAGGAGGCCGAGAAAATATTCGGCGACGTTGACGGCGACGGCTTTGTCAACATCACTGACGTTGTAAGCGTAATCAACACCATTGCGGCTGGAGCTTACGACGACGCCGCTGACGTTGACGGCGACGGAAGCGTGAATATCACCGATGTTGTGGCAATTATCAATACCATAGCGGGAGTGAAAAGTGAAAAGTGAAAAACCAACAACTGAATAACATAATGAAAAGACTGTTTTTGCTTATTATGCTGATGACGATGACAACCATCGTGTCAGCCCAGCGTTTCACCGACAAGCTGGACCGCGGCTTGGTGGCTGTCCCATCGAGGACGAGCGGCAACTTCGTCAGCTGGAGAGTATTCGGAGAGGAATATTACGACGTGACCTACAATCTCTATGCCAACGGCACTAAGATTGCGTCTAACCTTTCAAAGTCAAACTTTAACCACGATGGCGGCAACGCCTCCACCCAGTATCAGGAAGTCGGAGGCCAAGCGGGCTTAGGAAGACAACAC
>JAZUMZ010000220.1:0-7024 GCA_045603885.1 Bacteroidaceae bacterium
TCGGAAGTTTGACACTTTAGCCCTTTAAAAATTTTCTATAAGTTTTTTTGCAAAAGGCTTGGCGGTGTCAAATATTTTTTGTATCTTTGTAGTATATTGTAGAATATACTTAAAACCTATGCATTTATCACCATCTAAGCCTCAAGAGGGCAAAATCTATTACATCGCAAAGTCCTTCCGCAACGACAGAGGTACCAGTACAAAGAAGAACGTGCGCCGCCTAGGCACGCTGGCCGAGATATGCGAGCGTGAGGGCGTATCCGATGCGTGGGCGTGGGCCAAGTCCCAGCTCGACATTGAGAACTCGAACGACGCCTTGAACAAGCGTGCGGTCACCATCAGGCTCCATGCCGACAAGATTATTGATAGGGAGAGCCGCCGCTCATACAATATTGGCCACCTGATACTCAACAAGCTCTATTACGACCTTAGCATAGACAGGATATGCGGCGGCATCGAGCGCAGGTGCAAGTTCAGGTTCGACCTGAACGAGATATTCCGCCAGCTGGTCATGTGCCGCATACTGTGGCCGTCGTCGAAACTGGAGACATGGAAGCAGGCTTCCTCGCTTGCGCTGGTGAAGCCGGTGGGGCTCCACCAGGTCTATCGTGCGCTGCTGTCGGTCGAACGCCATATGGACTATCTGCAGGAACGGTTGTTCCATTACAGCAGGAAGCTGCTCGACCGCAACACTTCGGTTATCTACTACGACTGCACCAACTTCTTCTACGAGTCCACACGCGAGACGGAGCTCAGGCGGCCTGGCGCATCGAAGGAGAACAGGCGCACCCCAATCGTGCAGATGGGAATCTTCATGGATGCGGACGGCCTGCCTCTGGCGTTCAACATCAATCCAGGCAACACCAACGAGCAGAAGACCCTTCAGCCGCTGGAGAAAATGATCGGCGAGCGCATGGACATAGAGGAGTTCATCATGTGCACCGACGCCGGACTGTCGTCGGGCGACAACAAGCTGTACAACGACACGGACAAGCGAAAGTTCATCACGGCACAGTCGGTGAAGACGCTGCCGAACACCGGTGGCGGGAAAAAGAGCCCGGGAAAGATCAAGGACTGGGCGATGGATGACGGGGGGTGGAAACTACCAGGGGACGAGGAGAACACATACACACTGACACAGATACAGAGTCCGCAGAACCGCGACCTCTTTTATGACCGCACATTCTATAAGGAAAGATGGTTCAAGACATGGGTCAGGGACGCACAGAAGGGAGAAGACAGGGAGCTGGAGCAGCGGCTGATTGTTTCTTTCTCGTTAAAGTACATGGAATACCAGAGGTACAGGAGGACGCAGAACATCGAAAAGGCGGAGAGGGCAATCGCCAACGGAAACGCATCGGAGCCGCCCAAGAACTTCAGGAGCTACATCCTGTCGGACAAATGCACGGAGGAGGGGGAACTGGCCGTGGTCAACGCCGGCTTCAGGATAGACGCACACAGGATCATGGAGGAAGAGAAATACGACGGGTTCTACGCAATATGCACAAACCTGGAGCAGTACACAGACAAACAGGGAAGGACACACCACCATATAGCAGACCTGCTGAAAATAAACAGGGCAAGATGGGAAATAGAGGAGTCGTTCAGGATACTGAAGACACAGATGAAGGCCAGACCCGTATATCACAGGACGGACAAGGCGATAAAGGCGCACTTTGCAACATGCTTCGGGGCACTGTTCATCTACAGGGTCCTAGAGCACAAGCTCGGGGAAGGGTTCACAACTGACCAAATCATAAAAACAATGAGAGACATGAATGCATGGCATATACCGTCAGAGGGATTTGTGCCCACATTCACTAGAACAATGTTGACAGACAAAATATTTGAGATCAGTGGCTTCAGACTGGACACGGAAATAATAACGTTAAAAAAACTTAAATCAATTTTGGCTGAAACAAAACGGTAGATATACTACATAACCAGAAAAAAGAGAAAACGCCTCAAAGCCTATCTATAAAGGCTTGGAGGCGTTTTGTTCCTTTTTTAAGTGTCAAAGATGGGAAATATAAAGATTTTTTTTGAAAAATTAAGAGATTGGGGGATTTTTTTTGAAAAAAAGTAAAAAAATCATGGAAAACAGTGGAAGATAGAGGTATAACTGGACATAACTTTGACGTACTTGCGTGCCTACGGCATTTAGAATTACGAACACAAATCACTCGAATCGGACGAATCTTTTGCGTGCCTGCAGCACTTGGTTCAAAGGAACAAGGGTTTAAGAGTTTAAGGGGGAGAGTAAATTCAACATCAAATAGCTGTGTTATGGAACCCCTTCAGGGTTCAAAATGTTGGCTGGGTATAGAGGCCCTGGGTACGCTGCACTGCGTTTGCGACCCAGGGTTAATAACATGTAACCTCTCCGAGGTTATGATACACATGAAGGAGACGAAGGGGCGTGTCTTTGACACTTGGGTATCGAACAAAGATTTAAGGATAAAAGGATTTATAGCGCGTCTATGACGCTTTATATTAACGAACACGAATCACTCGAATCGGACGAATCTTGGGGGCGTGTCTTTGACACTTGGGTTTAAAACGGCGAAATCTTGGAGCAGCGAGAGCAGAGCTAAGCTTGCCTTATCTCTGCCGAATCGTGAAAAGACTCTGCAACAGCGAATTACTCGAATTGAACGAATATATACACGTGCCTGCAGAACTTTCAAGAAGAGTTTTTCAGGTTTTTTTGTTTTATTTGGTGACACGGAAGCTGGTGCTCCAAATTCTTTATCCAGTTATTTGGTGTGTTCAGTTGGTTATAAGGGCTTATGTCTTGTGAATTACTGGTCAATCCATCAATCTGAAAAGTCGTACTTGTCAAGAAGTTTTCCGCACTTTGAACAAAAGACTTCGTGTTTGTAAATAGTGTTTCCACAATCGTTACAAGGGTAAGTCCGCTTTTCTTGTTTCTCTTTGCTTTCAGTTTTCTTTGTTTCCATAACACTTATCTTTTCATTATTATTAAACTGTTCGGATGTCAATCTCAACAACTTATATTATTTTGTCCGGCAGGAACCTGATTTTCCATAAACCAAAACCGATAAAAAACCTCTACTGATGTCTTAGCGCTTTGCGCTTTCGTGCTGATGTCAGGTTTTTGAGCATAAGAGCGAGTTGCACTACCCCTCAAAAAATGGACATGTAGTCACAAATCCTCCAAAGAAAGGGTCTGTAAAGACAAGCTATAACAGCCAAAATCTGTGGGCGGCAGATTTGACACTTTTCGCTCCAGATCTGTAAGGCTGAGCTTACGCGGATTGCGTTTTATCTCGGCAGCGATGCCTTTATGCTCAAACTCGTTTATAGCAATCATGTCTATCTCGTTCTCACCCTTGCGGTTCCACCAGTTGCCAACCATTGTATATTGTCCTGACTCCATTGCCGCCTGCTGGAAAAACTGTTCAAGTGTCCTGCCTGAAAATTGTTCATAGTTTTGTCCTATGTTTTGTCTTAACAGCGTCAGCTGTCTGCGTTCAATCAATGACTGGTACGGCCATACGAAACGGAACCAGAAGCGGAGAAATTGGTCGGAAATTTCGTAAGCGCTGGTCTTGCTGTTAGGTTTTGAAAGAATGGGTTTTAGGCGGGATATGATATTAAAGTTCCTCTCCAGATTCTGCAGAAAGGTACCCATATCCTTCTGCATGGCTCCATCAATGTCAGAACGACGGTTCAACCCCATCGCAATAAGTTGGAGTATGGAGAAATAGGTGGTGCCTTCGTCGCCAAACTCCTGGTTCATCAGGTCGCGACCTTCGGAGAGGAAGTAGGAGTCCTGACGACAGAAGTAGTTGAGCATCTTCTCCTTGGTGTAGCACCCGGCATCCATCAGAAGTTCCACATATTTCGCAACGCCACCTGTGAGCATGTAAAGACATAGCAGGTCCTCGTTCTTGAAGTCGGGTTTGTGGTCACGAAATATTTGTTTGAGCACGTCAATCGTGAAAGGGAAGAGGGTAAACTTGGAGGTTGGACGTCCGTAGAGCGGTTCATTCTCGTCCTCGAAGATACGCTTCATAAGTGAGCGGATGCTGCCCATCGTAATAAGGTTGAGGTGAGATTCCCTGTGGTAACGGTCCCACAAATCTTGTATCTCACTAAAGATGGCTGGGTTCACCTTATACAGATTCTGAAACTCGTCGAATACGATAGTGAAGTGGCATTGAAGAGATTCACGCATCACCACCTCAAAAAAATCGTGAAAGCTGGTCAGTCGTCCATAGACCTTGATTCCCAACTGTTCTTCTATCGCCTGTTGGAACTTGCCGCAGAGAACAGCCTCACTGTCCTTCGACACAAAGAGATAGGCATATTGGCGACCTTCGAAGGCCTTCGTCACAAGCGACGTCTTGCCTACGCGTCTTCGGCCCATCAGCACTGTGAACGTTGCACTACTTTCTGCCTGTAGCTCATTCTCAAGCAATATGCCTATTTCAGTCTCACGATTATAGAATTTCATAAATGTAAATAGCTATTTATATAAATAGTAATTTATATTCCCGACCGCAAAGGTATAATAAAAATTCTAAATTCCAGCAATATACATCAACTTTCTTTGATTTGTGCACACATTTTGCTTAATTTTATCGCAAAATGCCGCTAGGAATGGCAAAATCAACCAAAAGCCTGCGATTAAAAGTCTATGAGAAGCTAAAAACAGCTTTACAAAACTATCTATAGCCCAAGCAACGGGTTTTATCATTCCAACAGGAAAAACCTTTTTCCAACTGGAAAGTTAGAAAATCCAGCAGGGAAGATCAGTCTCTTATATTTTTTGGGAAAAATGATGGCTATTGATTCTCCAATGATTGTTTCGCCATAACAGTAACCTTAGATATCAGTTCCTCTGCTGGTGAAACAAGCGGCAAGACATCTTCTTCTTCAAGGTTAATGGTCCTTATAATCGCCAGTAAGACGAAGGGTGTAGAGCTTGTTGTAAAGTTTTCCCTGCTCGGGACTAAACTTACCGGTTTTTACAAAATATAGTCCGAACATTCGAACAATGGTGTCATGCCCCTTGACTGCATGATGACCGTTGGCTATTAGAAGTGCTGAGACAGCATAATAGGAAGCATAATAGATACGGTTAGCTATGACCTCCCAAGTTTGTAAAGGCAGATTGGCTTTTGCCTCAAATTGAGGGATTTTGACGTGCCTGCAGCACTTGGTTTGAGAACAAGGATTTAAGGATAAAAGGATTTATAGCGTGCCTGCGGCACATGGTTCAAAAGGACAAGGGGAACAAGGGTTTAAGAGTTTAAGGGGGCGTGAATTCGACATCAAACAGCAGGGTTATGGAACGGTTCATAATGTTAGCTGGGTATAGAGTCCCTGGGTACGCTGCACTGCGTTTTAGACCCAGGGTTAATAATATGTAACCTCTTCGAGGTTATAATAATGGTAACACAAAACTACTGTTACTGGGAAATGGAGGTTTGCGACCCAGGGTTAATAACATGTAACCTCTCCGAGGTTATGATGATGGTAACACAAAACAACTGTTACTGGGGGAGGGAGGTTTGTAGGTAGCTGACCAGGCAGGAGGTGCAGTCTTCGAGGAGGTCGAGTACACGCTCAAAACCGGAGGGACCGCCATAGTAGGGGTCGGGCACGATGTCGGCGGCGGTGTTTTTCGCAAAGTCGGTGATGAGACGGATTTTGGCTTTCTGTTGCGGTGTCTGTGCAAGCCGGCGGAGACTCTGTATGTTGCTGTGGTCCATACCGATGATTAGGTCGAAGTACTTAAAGTCAGCTGTCTGGATTGGTCGTGAGCGGTGGGTGATCTTATAGCCACGCCGGAAGGCATGGTCGCGCATACGCGGGTCGGCGAGTTCCCCCTCATGGTAGTTGATGAGTCCTGCTGAGTCAACAGTCACCATGGTGTCGAGCCCTGCTGCCACGAGCTGCTGGCGCATGATTTCCTCGGCTGCCGACGAGCGGCATATATTTCCGAGGCATACGAAAAGGATTTTATATGTCATTTTGCGGGAAGTGTTTGGGTGATGTTTTGCTCACGATGTGTGACACGTACCTCAATTCCGAATTTACTGTTGATATGCTCTGCAAGGTGCTGTGCGGAATAAACGCTGCGGTGACGTCCTCCTGTGCATCCGAAAGAGAACATGAGGTTGGTGAATCCGCGGTCGATGAAGCGCTGGACATGGAAGTCGGCGAGTCGGTAAACACTATCGAGGAACTGGAGAATCTCTCCGTCCTCCTCAAGGAAGTCGATTACAGGTTGGTCAAGTCCTGTCAGCGGCTTGTATTGATCGTATCGCCCGGGGTTGTGGGTGCTTCGGCAGTCGAACACATAACCACCTCCGTTGCCTGAATCGTCTTGCGGTATGCCTTTCTTGAACGAGAAGCTGAACACACGAACCACGAGAGGTTCCTCCGCTTTCCGCAGATATGTGGTGTCGCCGGTGATAAGCTCCTGTGTGTTTGAGGAAGTCTTGGAGGCCTTGTCCACGCTCTGAGTGAGCTGCAATGCAAGTTCTTTCACGTAGGGATAGTTGTCGGCCGCTCCCCGGTCGATGGCATCCCTAAGGTTCTTGAGCGCCAGGGGAATGCTGTCGAGAAAGTGCTTTTTCCTTTCCCACATACCCCTGAATCCGTATGCGCCAAGTACCTGGAGAGTGCGGAAGAGGACAAAGATTTGGAGGTTAGATTTAAATTTATCCTCTTCCATACAGAAATATTTGCTGAATGAGCTAAAATAAGCATCAACCATCTCTTCCCTGAAGCTGTCGGAGAATCTTGATGAGGCTTGCCACAGGAACGAGACGAGGTCATAATAAATTGGTCCTTCACGTGCCCCCTGAAAGTCGATAAAGTAAGGGGTTCCGTCTTTAAGCATAATATTACGGGCCTGAAAATCACGATATTGAAAACCGTACTCATCTACAAGAAGAATATCATCGATAATACGTTCAAAATCTTGCTGGAGTTTGAGCTCGTTGAACTCGTTGCCGGTTAGTTTGAGGTTGCAATTTTTAAAGTAGTT
>JAZUMZ010000221.1:0-2013 GCA_045603885.1 Bacteroidaceae bacterium
TCATTGGAGAGCATTCCCAAACCGTCACTGCCATAAAGGCTCCAACTCCCAAGAAGCAGGAAAACCAAGCGATGAAGGATTTACATTGGGGTATTTTGCTAAAAGAGATTTCAGCCCACCCTTAAAATCGGATGCAGACACAATCGTTTGGCACATATAGGCCAAGCAACATAACTGGGCATATAGTTTTTGTCTTCTGACTGATGGAGCATTTGAAATCCAATTCAAGGGAAGCGTAGCGGGCATCTTGGGTTTCACCAACTGGCATGCTTTGCAAATCGGTCTGTTCGTATATGTTGCCATCTTTCAAGTCTTCATATAAAAAACGAAGTCCCACCGTGGTACGCATTGTTAAGAGGCGTGGTGGGAATTGTTGCTACAAAGGTACGACTTTTTTCCAAACAAACAAACTTTTTAATCAAAAATCTGCATAAAAAGGTGATTTTCCACATCAAATTCATAATTCTGATGCCGAAAATCACCTAAAAGAGACATTAACAAGACTTTCAAACAGCCTTCCTGTTAACAGGATGATAGCACCTCTGGAGAAGAGCCTCCAAGTCACTCTCACGGTACAGTACCTTACCACCCAACTTGAAGTAAGGAAGAGTACCATTGTCCCGATAGTCCTGCAAGGTGTGTCGGCTCACTTGCAACCGATGCGACACCTCCACGTCTGACAGATACCTCTCACCGTTCAGCAAGGGGCGGTAGTTGCTCGTCACCTTGTCAAACAGACTCTCAATGTCCTTCATCGACTTCATGGCATTCTCCACGCCATTAGTCCTCAATGTAATCAATTCGTTCACGTTGTTCTGTAAATCCATACTCCGTTAGTCTTTAGGGGTTACACTATCCCTTTTCGTTTCGGACTTCTTGCGAGGCTTGCGCCAAGCAGCGCCCTTCTGTCTGTCTCGGACATCCTTCAAGACTTTGTCCACGTCCTCCTGCTTGTAATAGGTTTTGTGGCTAATCTGCGAATATGCCAGAGTCCCGTTGTCACGCAAGGTCTGCAAGGTTCTCTTGCTGATTTTCAGGTTTCGGCAAACTTCGTCATTATCAAGCCAGTCACCCAGGCACTTGTTCGTACCACGATTCCCCATCTCCGTCATCTTTTTGACGTTTGAGCATCCCCGCCAAACGGGGAAGCGGCGTAAGCCTAAGGGGCAAAGAAAAAGACTACCACGACGGGTGGCCTATATATAAATAATATGTGGAAAAACAAAAGGGCGAGAACCGAGGCTAACAATATGTCAGCGAGGGTTCTCGCCCTTACGTAAGATTTAAGAGGCAAGAGTCTGTTAGTATGGCTCTCTTAATAGAATTCTTTCAGCAACAGACTTACTCTTTAGTGGCCTCTTTGTTTTCTTGCTTTGGTAACGGCTGCACCGTGAATTGAGTCTGTACGGGCTTCACTACAGAATTCGTACCAAGGTCAACACCCCAGCCAATGAGTCCGCCAATGAGTATGTTTCCGAAGGCCCAACCATTGACTTGCTTCTCCAGAATGATGTCATTGAACTTATAATTCTCCGATGTAATCTGAATACGCTGGCCGTCCAGTTTGTGGCGGTTCACTTTTACGACGGCAGGAAGGTTGACGCCTTGATATGTCTGCTTAGTTGTCGTGATGTTTACGGGCTCGTTCACGTTGCCATTGATTGTGATGCTTGGGTCGCCGCCCGAAACGATTGTGGCGCAAGATGAAAGCAGCATCGGAGCTGCAACTGCCACGATGATTGACTTGAATGATTTAGAATACTTCATAATGCGATTAATATTATTTTGTTGTGCAATATTGCCTTATTCACCTTTGGCATCTGCACAAACTCTTGTAGACAGAGAGAGCGCAGACCCGCCATATTTCCACTCAGGCTTTGCACTGCCCTTCACATCCTATGGAGAAGTCTACGCCCTTATAGCGCATACTCCTGGATGTGAAGATTGCTCTCATTTCTTTCTGAGGTGCAAATTCGAGTGGAAAATTGAGCAAATAAAATGTCGTGTCTCTTT
>JAZUMZ010000222.1:0-6953 GCA_045603885.1 Bacteroidaceae bacterium
GTTTTAGCAACTTTATGGTTTGCAATACAAACTCGCTTTGCATTAAGGGTTCGCCACCGCTAAATGTAACTCCCCCCTTATTGCCATAATACACCTTATATTTATTAAGAACACATATTGAAGCACAAAAAAGTACCTTAATAAACAATACTAAAACTATGAGTTATTTACGTTTTGACAAAACCTTAATGACTAACCTGCAGGAATCCCTACCGAAGGAGATTCTGCGGACAAACCGTTCGGGTGCATATTCATGCTCGTCACTGGTTGACTGCAACACCCGTAAATACCACGGCTTGTTGGTTGTGCCGGTGCCTGAGATCGACGATGAGAACCACGTTCTGCTGTCATCACTCGACGAGACCGTGGTTCAGCACGGTGCTGAGTTCAACCTCGGCATTCACCGCTATATCGGAGGCAACTACTCACCGAACGGCCACAAATACATCCGCGAATGGGAATGGGACAAGGTTCCAACCACTATCTACAGGGTCGGAGGTGTTATTCTCAAGAAAGAGAAGGTATTCCAACATTTCACCAACCGTGTGCTCATACGCTACACATTGCTCGAGGCACACAGCGTGACAACACTACGGCTCAGGCCTTTCCTGGCATTCAGGAATGTGGAGTCGCTGACACATGAGAACTCTGTGGCAAGACAGGACTACAGCCTGTGTGACAACGGAATCAAGACAAAAATGTATGAGGGATATCCAGATCTCTTCATGCAGGTGAGCAAGAAGAGCGACTGGCATTTCGACCCCCACTGGTATCGGGGAATCGAGTATCAGAGAGAGCTGGAGCTGGGTTACGACTACTCAGAGGATCTCTATGTTCCCGGCTATTTCGAATTCAACATCAAGAAAGGCGAGAGCGTGGTTTTCAGCGCCGGAGTGGAAGAGCTGAAGACGCGAAACGCAAAGAAGCTGTTCGACGAGGAGGTGGATGTCCACACCAGCAGAGACAGTTTCACACAGTGCCTCATCAATGCGGCTCACCAGTTCCACTATGAGAAAGACGGTGAGGAGTATATTGTCGCTGGATACCCGTGGTTCAAATGCCGGGCCAGAGACACATTCATATCACTTCCCGGACTGACCCTGGCGTGCGACGAGGTTAAGCATTATGAGTCTGTGATGGACACCTGCATCAAGGCCATCGACGACGTGGTCAACGGACGTCCTGTGTCTGTAAAGATATATGAGATGGACGACCCCGACATTCTCCTTTGGGCTGTGTGGTGTATCCAGCAGTACTCAATCATGGCGTCAAGGGAAGGCGCGGTGAAGAAATACGGAAAGACTGTTTACGACATAATCAACTTCATAAAAGGAGGAGGACACGACAATCTTTTCCTGCACGACAACGGGCTGCTATATACCAACGGACGCGACAAGGCGGTCAGCTGGATGAACAGCACACTCAACGGCAGGCCGGTGGTGCCACGCTCCGGCTACCTCGTGGAATTCAACGCATTGTGGTATAACGCACTGAAATTCTGCGCCTCTATTCAGCAAGACCTCGGATTCAACGACGGAGCGAATGAGATGAATGCGCTGGCGGATAAAGTGGGAGAGTCTTTCAAACAGACATTCCTCAACCACCACGGATATCTGCTCGACTACATCGACGGAGACTATATTTCGTGGAGCGTCAGACCGAATATGCTCATAGCCTCGTCTTTGGAATACACACCGCTGACAAAGCCTGAGAAGAAAAAAATTCTCGACATCTGCACAAAAGAGCTTCTGACACGAAAGGGAATAAGAAGCCTGTCACCTAAGAGCGGAGGATACAACCCCATTTTCGAGGGAGGTCAGCCTCAACGGGACGCGGCATATCACCAAGGAACAGTCTGGCCATGGCTGGCTGGATTCTATCTTGAGACATGCGCCAAGGTTTACAACCGCACAGCATACTCTTTCATGGACAGAATATTCGTGGGACTAGAGGAGGAGCTGAATTTCCACTGCGTGGGAACACTGCCCGAGCTCTTCGACGGCAACCCGCCGTTCCATGGAAGGGGAGCCCTGTCATTCGCCATGAACGTGGCAGAGGTGCTGAGAATGAACCGCCTTATGAACGAAATGTTTAACCTTAATTAATACAAGACAGGAAAAATATGAGAGTACTTATGTTCGGGTGGGAATTCCCGCCAAAAATATACGGTGGACTGGCTGTCGCTTCCTACGGAATCACAAAAGGTCTGAGCCTTCAGAACGATGTAGAGACGATTTTCTGTCTTCCCAAGCCATGTGGTGAGGAAGAGAACTTCCTGCGCATCATCGGCATGAACCAGGTGCCGATCGTTTACCGCGACCACGACTACAACTACGTGAAAAGCCGCATGCCCAACTACATGTCACCTGAGGACTACTATAACTTCCGGAATCACATTTACGCTGACTTCTCATACATGAATGTCAACGACATGGGATGCATGGAGTTTGCGGGAGGATATCCCGGCAATCTCCACGACGAGATCAACAACTTCTCCATCATCGCAGGCGTTGTGGCAAGGGCTGAGCAGTTTGACATCATCCATGCTCACGACTGGCTTACCTATCCAGCCGGAGTACATGCAAAGATGGTGAGCGGAAAACCGCTGTGCATACACGTCCATGCAACCGACTTCGACCGGTCAAGAGGCAAGGTCAACCCAACTGTTTACTCTATAGAGAAGAACGGAATGGATCATGCCGACTGCATCATGTGCGTGAGTGAGCTCACAAGACGTACGGTCATCAACGAATACCATCAGGATCCCAACAAGGTGTTCGCTATCCACAACGCTGTATATCCGCTATCTCAAGAGCTTCAAGATCTGCCGCGTCCCGACCACTCAAAAGAGAAAGTGGTGACATTCCTCGGAAGAATCACAATGCAGAAAGGCCCAGAATATTTCGTTGAGGCTGCTTCACTCGTGCTGCAGCGCACACGCAACATACGCTTCTGTATGGCCGGGTCTGGCGACAAGCTCGAAGAGATGATCAACCTCGTGGCAGAGCGCGGAATCGCCGACCGCTTCCACTTCCCGGGATTTATGAGAGGCAACCAGGTTTATGAGTGCTACAAAGACAGCGACGTCTTCGTCATGCCGAGTGTGAGCGAGCCGTTCGGTATCGCACCGCTAGAGGCCATGCAATGCGGCACACCGTCAATCATATCCAAGCAGTCGGGATGTGGAGAGATCCTGACCAACGTAATAAAGACCGACTACTGGGATATACACGCCATGGCCGACGCCATCTACTCCATATGCACATATCCGAGCATGTTCAAATACTTGCAGGAAGAGGGGCTTAAGGAGGTCAACGAGATTACATGGGAGAAAGTGGGACTTCGCATCCGCAAACTCTACGACAACCTCGTGCGTTAATTAACATCAAGTGATAAAATAAACCAAAAGAACAACAGTTAAAACATAATATTATGAAAACAATATGTTTGTATTTTGAGATCCACCAGATCATACACCTGAAACGCTACCGCTTCTTCGACATCGGCCGCGACCACTATTACTACGATGACTACGAGAACGAGCGCTCAATCACAGACATCGCCAACAGAAGCTACGTTCCGGCACTCACCGCGCTATTGCAGATGCTGAGGGAGAACGAGGAGTTCAAGGTGGCATTCTCACTTTCCGGAGTTGGACTGGAACAGCTTGAGATCCATGCTCCACAGGTTATTGACCTGCTGCAGGAACTCAACTCCACAGGACGAGTCGAGTTCTTATGCGAGCCTTACAGCCACGGACTGGCTGCTCTTGCTAATGAGGAGAGCTTCAGGGAGGAGTGCATGCGGATGAAAGCAAAAATCAAGGAACTGTTCGGCAAGGCACCCAAGGTCTTCCGCAACTCGTCGCTCATCTACAACAACGAGATTGGAAGCCAAGTGGCCGACATGGGCTTCAAAGGTATGCTCACAGAGGGAGCTAAGCACGTACTGGGCTGGAAGTCACCCCACTTCGTTTACTCATGCCAGTACAACCAGAATCTGAAGCTGCTGCTTCGTGACTACAAGCTGTCCGACGACATCTCATTGCGTTTCAACAACTCTGAGTGGAGCGAGTATCCGCTCTTCGCAGACACGTATATGGACTGGATCGCGGCACTCCCTGAGGACGAGGAGGTGATTAACATCTTCATGGAGCTTAGCGCGCTGGGAATCTTCCAGCCACTGTCATCCAACATTCTGGAGTTCCTCAAGGCACTTCCTCAATGCGCAAAAGCAAGGGGCATCACATTCGCCACTCCTACAGAGATCTGCACCAAGGTGAAGGCTGTGAGTGCACTCGACGTGCCTTACAACATCAGCTGGGTGGACGAGGAGCGCGACACATCTTGCTGGCTTGGAAACGGAATGCAGCGAGAGGCTTTCAACAGGCTATACAGCATTGCCGACAGGGTGAGAATCTGCGACGACCGCCGAATCAAGCAAGACTGGGACTACCTGCAGGCTTCAAACAACTTCCGCTTCATGACCACCAAGCCAACAAGTGTGGGGATGAGCCGTGGAATCTACGACAACCCGTTCGACGCATTCACAAACTACATGAATATTCTCGGTGACTTCATCAGCCGTGTCGACCGCCTGTATCCACCTGAAATTGAGAACGAGGAGCTCAACTCGCTTCTCACTACCATACGCAACCAGGGTGAGGAGATTGAGCGTAAGGACAAGGAGATAGAGAAGCTTCAGAGAATGCTGAGCAAGCTCCATGTGGAGATTCCAGCTGAGGAGAAGCCCAAGAAAGCTCCGGCAAAGAAAGCCGCTCCAAAGGCTGCCCCAAAACCAGCTGCTAAATCAGCTACCAAGGCAACTCCAAAGGCAGAGCCCAAACCAGCTCCAAAGGCTGCACCAAAAGCAGCCGCTAAGCCTGCTCCCAAAGCAGAGCCCAAAGCAGAGAAAGCTCCTGCTAAAAAGGCGCCAGCTAAGAAAACAAAGTAGGACACTCCAGTTTTACCCAAATAGCTGACAATTAAAGCAGAACAACCCCGGAGGGGTTGAATATTAGTAACCCCGGGTAACGAGAAGAGCGAAGCGATATCTCGTTTACCCGGGGATATATATACACCAATACCACGAACCCTGAAAGGGTTCAATAACATCAGCATCACCAACACAAAAAAGGACGTTTCACAACGTCCTTTTTTGTTTGCCTTGCATATCTTTTTATTGCTGTCCGCTAAAACTCTGAATAGCTCAATTGACATGTCCGCAATTCCGATAAACAGGCATTGCGGATGTTTTTTTGAAAAAGTAAGCCCCCTAATCAAACAGCGATGGCTGTGGAGGTGGCAATTCCAGATTCTCGAGAATCTTTGTCCAGTCTTTTTCCGGTTCCTCGAAGAAAGTATAGCAGTTGACGTAGTACATGAGCATGATGCGGAACATGGTGGCGAGGTTCGAGAAGCTCCATGTCCGCCTGATGCGCCTCTGCATGACCATGAGCAGCAGGTTGGCGATTAGTGTCACCCATACCTGTATCTTGATGGCATTGGCACTCTCACCATAGAAATACCTCAGTGGGAAGTTCTGCTTCAGCTGCTTGAACAGCAACTCTATCTCCAATCTCTTTCGGTATATTGCCACAATGTCCTCCACCTCCATCTCAAAGTCATTGGTCAGCAGTGACACGAGTCTCGCCTTTCCCTTCTTGAGATCCACATAGGTGATTATTCGTGCATGATGTACGATGTCGCCCCCATCCTTGAGATGTTTGCGGAAGATGACGTGCCGCATGCGATACTCCATCAGTCCTTCGGGATTCATGTACATTGTGTCACTTTCCGTCTCATAGGCAAGGTTCCTCTTCATCTTCGTGACATATACCACATCTCTCCTGGTCAGTTCCTCGAACTTGGCATAGTCGATGTATGCCCTGTCCAGCGCGATGATGTCCCCATAGGCATAGTTGGAGGGGCGGAGCATGAAACTGTCGTTGGTGGCAGCCGAGGTGAAGCGAATGTCCGAAGGCACTCCCTCATTGGCGTGGATGTTGGCGTGAACCTTAATTCCGCCTTTTTTCTTTCCTGTCTTCGGATGGCGTCCCACGCCCTTGAATATGAGGTTGGAGAAGAGCGTAATGGTCGTGGAATCTATGATTTGCAGCCGATGGAGCCATTTGGGAACCTGCCTGCGGCGGCTGTCCGATAAAATGTGTACCTTTGTTCATGTTATTGATGTTTTGTCGCAAAAACAAAGGTAACAAAAAAGGTCGAGTTCCAAGCAAGGGACTCGACCTTAATTTATAAGATGATCAAAAAAATTTAGCGGACAGCAATAATATCTTTTATGCCTTGGCTTTGCCTCCGAACGACTCATAGGTTCCATCATCAAAGAAAATCCTCACCTCAACAATCCTGCGTGGTTTCTGCATCACTGACAGTGTGGTCTTAACCACATCCTCGACGCTCACTCCCGATGAAAGGGAATGTACGACACCATGACTCTCAGAATAATCCAAAGAAGGCATACGTGATGACATCGAGTTTGAGCCATCCTCGTCAGGGAAAAGGCTGGGCATTGTGTCAGTCGTATTATCGTCGGTCCTTGCAGCCACGGTTGCGGAGTCTCCAGCTGAGGCATTACCCCCGTTGCCGCCTTCACGGAACATAGAGCCAGTGCCCATCATAATCCATTCAGGATTGATATCCGGAAACCCGGAGATTACATTTCTAAGAATTGTAAGCGTAGGCTTGCTCCTGTTACTCGTAATATGAGACAGAGAGGCGGGAGAGATTCCAGTGATAGAGCAGAACTGGATGTTGTTGAGCTGTTTCACCTTGATGATTTCCAAAATTCGTTGTGTGTCGTTCATAAGACTAAAAATTCATTCATTCCTACATTAATACTATATAATCTCTAAAATTTACATATATAAATCTTAATTTGACTTTACAAAGTTACAACAATTTTTTAAAACAACAAAATTTTACAAATAAAAA
>JAZUMZ010000223.1:0-5102 GCA_045603885.1 Bacteroidaceae bacterium
AACATGATTGACAACCTCCTCTGCGCTGCCGTCATCACCACCCTCAGCCATAGGGTCATAGACACCGCTCTCACCGCTGCACTCAATTGTTGTTGTACCGGCGATGATGTTCACGTCGCCGTCGGCCGATATTCCGCGGCCGGCAAGACCGGTTGCTTCAAGGATGACAGTTCCGCCGGTTATGCCCAATGTGGAGTCACACTTTATGCAGGTAGCATACGACGGGTCGCCGTTGAGCAGTATCGTGTTACCCGTTGCCGATATATCTACAGTTCCGCCTGCGATGACTGTTGTTCCCGTGCTCTTGATACCCTTTGAGGCATCGCCTGACACCGTCACCTTTACCTCGGCACCGTCAATGAGGATATCCGTAGCCGACTTTATTCCCTTTACATCGTCGCTTGCTGCCGTAACAGACACACTGCCGCCCAAGAGTTTTATCATGCCGTCACAATCAATGCCGTCGCTCTTTGCCGTGAGGTCGAGCATACCGCCCACCACAATTACCGAGTCATTCACATGCAGAGCATCGCTCACAGCCCTCGGGACCTTTATCGTTCCGCCACGTACCTCGACATAATCGTCGCTGCAGATGGCATGCTTGTAGTTACCGTTGATGACAAGTTCACCGCTGCCACCCTCAAAGATAAGCTGACCTTCGCTGAAGAGGGCACCCTTCTCATCCTCGCCGTCAGGCGTTGAATAGGAAGCGGCATCGGACAGGGTATTTACCGTACCGTCGGCGATGAACAGCCTGCCACGTTTGCCGCACTGGCTGTTTATGGCAGCACCCGTGCCGTTCGTCAGAGTAATGCCATTGAGGTATATATTGTATTTCTTTTCGCCATAAAGCTTGAAACAGCCGTCATCACTGCTGCCCTGCAGGGTATAGTCAATCTCCTTTGATGTTGCAGACACAACGGTCACCTTTGCACCCGTAATCTCAACCGCCACACTGTCAAAGGCAAAAGGATTCTCCACCACCGCCTTTTCGCCCTGATAGCAGATGTTGACCGCCGAGAGCAACGTTCCGTACTTTATGCTATCTATTGCAGAGAGCTGCAGCAGCTCACTCCTGCCATTGAGAGCCACAATGACCTCATCGGCTTCCTCGTTGAATGATATGCTGTCTATGCGCTCCTGCGCTACACATTTCACCTCACCGCTGTTCATGAAGAACTTTATATCCTTGTCGGCATATACCGCTGCAACCGACAGGAGAGAAATCATAAAAGCAAATACTCTTTTCATCGGTTCACAATTTTATATATACAACCATCGATATTCAACAGATAGACACCTTTCGGAAAGGCCGAGAGCTGCACAGCGAGGTTCCCTCTGCACTGCCCGTTGAAGACAACCTTTCCTTCCACCGTAGTAAGCGACACCTCGGCCGAAGAAGCCTCCACATTGAGGACACCGCCACTGAACGAGAAGTCAGCGGCAACGACAGCGTCTACCGCAGTGTCAGGCTGTGGCTCATAATAATCAAAGAGCATGCATCCTACGGCATCCGAGGCCCACTCCACCGAAGAACCGTCAACAAGGTTGAAAACCACCGTTCCACCGTTGAATTTTATACTTTTTATACTCTTTACCGGATAATCCGTTTCACCGCCCGACGTCTTCACAACAATCTTCTTGTCGGGGAGCGAAGCTGCCGACAGGTCCACTGCGAACAGTGCAACGAGCAACAAGTAGACAATCTTTCTCATAGTCAGAATTATAAAAAACCAATGTAAAAGTATAAAATACAGGCGTTTACAAATGTTAACGCCTGTTAAAACAAAAAGAGAAAATAATGAACTCCCCCTTTTTTTGCACAAATGAGCAGAAAGTGAAGATGAATGATTTATGAGAATTCCATTTTTGAATACTTCAAAAGTCTTCTACATCTTTGAACTCCACATGCGGGAACCATTTTTTAACCTTTCTGCGTTCCTTTAGAGGGATATCACCTCTTAACACAAGACGGTCTATCCGTATCTCACTCAACCATTCGGGAAGGAATGCCTTACCGTTAAAACTCACATCCAACTTATAAATATGACCGAGTTCCTTTAATACCGGTGGAATGCTGTCAACAGCAATCCTTATACCATAGAAGCTGTCAGGTGTATTGGCTTTGGCAAATATGCTCTTTTCAATGGCTGCACTGTCGAATGTCCTTGCCAACCATCCTGTCACAGGCTTGATGGCAAAATTCTCTTCGTTCTGCTCCAGGCCAAATATACCCGCCCAAACCTCGACATCAGGGCCGGCTTCGGAACTGAGACCATTGTTATATACTGTACGGATTCTCACTTTTGATACCTCGCCCGGCAGTTTATCCGTATCAGTTATTTTACCTCCATTCATACGTTTGCCGTCACGGTCATATGGATAGAGGTCTGTTATCCAACCATCTATCACACGGGGATCGCCACATTTCCCCGGCTTTGTTATATGGACCATCTCCTTCCAGAAAGCTATATCGGCATTACCTTTGGAAGCAGCAATGAACTCATCAAGAATAGGTACAAGCCTGTCTGTCCACCAGCCAAGGTCATATTTTTCAAGTGCAAGGGTCTTTTCCTTGACTCTTTCCCAATCCTCTACAGTGCCTTCAAGCGTTATGGACGGTATTCCACATACTAAATATATGACAATAAAATCATAGTATGATTCGACAGTCTCCATAATAGTCGCTTGTGACACGAGCCTGTCCACTTTGGTAGATGTAGAGAAGTCACAAAGCAGAGTCTCGGCAAGATTATCTTTAACATCCTGCGACAACCCTGAATAGAACGATTCAAAGACATTATACCAGTCCGTCTTTTCCGGTTCACCCACTACCTCGATTTCCAGCTCCTTTCTGTCATCAAAATCCACTATCTGATTACGGAAATGCCTGCTGTTACTGTTGATATGGTTGGCAAAGCCCTGACTGATAAGGACCCAGATTACATCGGGTGACAACACCACCGGTCTGTGGTTGGCATAAGCCTCACACAAGCCAAAGAAAAACGGGTTGTATCCGTACTCGCCGACGATTTGCCTGTCGCCAAAGCTGTTGGCAATGATTTTGCTTTGGGAAGCAATCTCGTCAATGGTATTTACGTCCGATTTATAGTCTTTCCGGAGCAGGTACTTGTAGATATCATCCACGGTTCTTGTCTTCAACAACCCGGCCGGAGCATCCAGTTCCTCTAATGTAAAAGAGACCTTGTTGTCGGAAGGCCTTGCCGGATTGTTTGTTATACCTGTTTCATATCTGAACCATTCAAGTGGCTTGTAATCAAACATCTCGTATTTCTTGATACCTCTTTTTACCCAATCGTTATATGATTCTTTAAAGAAAAGTAGCCCCATATTATTTATTCCTGTCATAATACCCCAGGGCTCACCATCTTTTTCCATTATGTACACTTCTACTGCACAATAAGAATCATGGGCATATTTTTCTTTTGTCTTATCGTAACGGAAGGTAACTGTATAATATTCATCCCCATTATGTTCTGTATGTTTCCTATCTTCAAATATTGAAATTCCAGACACTACTGGTTCGCGACATACCTTTAAATAACCAGGCGCAAAATTCATAACAACCTCTTTAGCCTTTGTTATAAGATACGTATTCCTGTCAGGCTCATACATTTTACTCAAATTGCAGACATTTGACTGCGCTGTAATCTGTAAACTGCACAAAAGTGCGACTATCAAAGATAAAGTTCTCATAAACAATAGTTATAATTTATTTTAGAAGCTGTTTATATTTATATGACGCGTGAAAAAGAGATACATTGCAAAGAAAGTTATTTTTTTTTTGAAAAACTACTTAAAAATAAATCTTCATGGTGTGGCATAATGACAACCAGGCCATTTAACAATACACATCACTCGTTCGTTAAGCCCCTTGAATGACTTCATAATCCCAATAGTTCTCTTGTACGCAGTCTCTCTTTCTTCCTCTCCTCCATCCACTCGTCATCATAATCCAATATTTCGCTCTCTCTCAATCCTCTTTCAAGACGGTCCTTATATGATTCCTCATAGAAATAGGTGCCATATCCTTCGCCGAACATGACAGTCTTGGGCTCTCCGTCATCCCATATCTCAACAACGGCAGCGTAGTCCCATTCAAAAATCTCTTTCTCCATGTCATAACGGAAAGTCACGGTGTAATATCCCATACCTACATATTTTTCTCTAGTAGAACGCTGGTATATATCATTTCCTTTGATTTCATACACTTCCGGACCGGAGATCTCAGGCTTGCCATATTCTCTGTAGAACCTCGGCCCAAAATTCATAACAACCTCTTTAGCCTTTGTTATAAGATACGCATTCCTGTCAGGCTCATACATTTTACTCAAATTGCAGACATTTGACTGCGCTGTAATCTGTAAACTGCACAAAAGTGCAACAATCAACGATAAAGTTCTCATAAATAATAAGGTAAAATTTGTTTTAGAAACTGTTTAAATTTATGTCCTTATAATAAACTTTTGGAGATATATTTATAAGGCAATAATATAGGAGTTGTCCATTGATACAAATATCTACCGCGATGGTGTCATCCCGACAGAGCGCAGCGACGAGGGATCTCAAAAATATCGCGAAATAAGAGATTCTTCACATTCGTTCAGAATGACATGATACGTTTTGGACAACATCTATATTATTACTATTTATAATAACCTGCACAAATAAAAACTAAATAAATAGAATTATCAAACAATACGATGGTATCACCATTGTTTGTTATATTTATTTAACTAAAATTTTTAGTAATTAAGAAGTATATTGAGCGGAGTACCTAAAATGTTGTTCAACATTAAACATCAATAAACGTGTAACGATTATCGTGTAACCGTGTAACGAGACCCTCTCCGCAACTTCGTTGCTCGTCTCCCTAATACAGGGAGACAATAGTTTTTTTATGTATTCCTCACCTGGCATAACCCCTCAGTCGGTAAACCGACAGCTCCCCTATTATTATGGTTTTTGCAAGTAAATTAATAGAAAATAGGTTTGTAAAATTCATTTCTTTTGATGACGGCGAACATTCTTGCTACAATTTTGGCTCTTAATGCATTTATGACAGTCATCTTGTTTTTGCC
>JAZUMZ010000224.1:0-2743 GCA_045603885.1 Bacteroidaceae bacterium
CTACTGCGCTGCCAACGGGCATGAGTACAACTCCGTATGCTGGTACAGCTCCACTACACGCCACTGGGCGGAGACCGACACCCTGCAGTTCTTCCTCAACAAGTTTAACCCAGACTATGTGTTTGTAACTATCGGGGGAAACGAGCAGTTCGTGAAAGACCTCGACAAGCGCGAGAGGTATATCCGCAGGATTCTCGAGGTGATTGGAGGACGTAAGGTGGTGTGGCTCGGAACTCCGGCATGGAAGACCGACAACGGATTCAACGACCTCACACAGCGGGTGCTCGGCAACGACCGCTATCACGACAGCAGAAGCCTTAAATTGCCACGTAAGCGTGACCATGCGCATCCCACGGCAGAGGCGTCTGTCACTTGGATGAGCGAGGCGGCGAAATGGATTCAGTCACCACAGTGCAGATACCCCATTGTCCTCAAGCCGTCCTACGTACACGTAAAAAGCAAGCACCTCACACTCCTCCAACCCATGGAGCTATAAACTCAGACGCTCTTCAAATCTTGCATCTTAAATAATTAAATCTTAAATTTTGCTAAATCCTACATCTTAAATAATTAAATCTTAAATAATTAAATCATAAATCCCCCATGCCTGTCCTTAACTTCCTGACCACCCAAGACACGAGTTTCCAGTTCTCCACTATCGGGTTCTGGGCGGTGTTCATCGTGTTCTTCGCGTTCTATCTCTCGGTGAGGAAGAGAAACCGGGCACTTATGATGTCGTATGTGATCAGTTTCGGACTGCTCGTGTCGTTGAAGACCAACGGGTGGGCGATGCTCTTCCTTCCTGCCACGGCCCTGGTGTCGTGGGCGATGACGGAGAAGATGAAGCAGGCGGAGGGAAGACGGAAACGGGCGTGGCTCACCGCTACGGTCATCATCGACCTGATTCCGCTCATTTACCTGAAATATACCGATTTCCTCATCGGATCGCTCAACTCGCTCATAGGCTCCAACTTCGCACTGCAACACCTTATTCTTCCTGTGGGACTGTCGTTCTACACCTTCCAGGCCATCAGCTACTCTGTGGATGTCTTCAAGGGTAAGATTTCCTATGATGTGGAGCTTCTGGAATATTGCTTCTACATCACTTTCTTCCCCCTTTTGTTCGCCGGACCTATTGTCAGGGCCGACACACTCGTCCCGCAGCTACGCCAGCGCAAACATGTCAGCAACCGCCTTGTCAACACCGGATTCTGGCTCGTTGTGCTCGGACTGCTTAAAAAAGGGCTGGTGGCGGACTATATCGCCGAGTATAACAACTGGATTTTCGACGACCCCACCGGCTATTCGGGATTCGAGGTGCTTATGGGCACCATCGGTTTCCATGTCCAGCTCTATTGCGACTTCTCAGGCTACAGCGACATGAGTATCGGTCTGGCGGCAATCATGGGACTGCAGCTGCTGCCCAACTTTGACTTTCCTTATAAGTCGTTGAACGTCACCGAGTTCTGGAGACGCTGGCATATATCTCTCTCCACTTGGTTCCGCGACTACCTCTATATTCCGCTCGGAGGCAACAGGAGAGGGGAGGGCAGGACATATCTCAACAACTTCGTGACCATGCTCGTGGCTGGACTCTGGCACGGGGCGTCGTGGATGTTCGTCATCTGGGGTGCCATGCACGGGGCCGCGCTTGTGGCGCACAAATGGTGCAAGCAGAAGTTCTTGGCGAAAATCCCTGATACCAGGACGGTGAAAGTATGCTCGTGGCTTCTGACCATGATTTTCGTTTGGGCGGCATGGACCATCTTCCGCTCTAAGGACATGGCCACCGTGGGGCAGATCTTCTCGCAGATTTTCACCGATTTCAGTTGGGACTATCTCGTTCCGTTCGTCAAGGCACGCTCCATGTGGACTGTCTTCACATTCGGGGCGTTGGTGCTCCACGCACTCGTCTCTTTCAAAGTACACGACCGTGTCAAGACGTGGGTGGTCGATTCCCATTGGATTGTGAAGCTCATCATCTTCGCCGTAACAGTCCAGCTGGTCATCAATTTCAGCTCCGACTCCGTGCAACCGCTCCTCTACACCCAGTTCTGACACCATTTTGTCTTTCTTCTGCATTTGGCTCCTTTTTTCAGCTGTATGCCCTTTCTCCTTAACCCCGAAGGGGTTCAACAACCTCAACCCTCCCACAATCTGCTGTGCCTCCAAAAAAATCACCAGAAACTTGAATTACTGGATAAAGTTTAGTAACTTTGCAGATTAAAGCAAAATAATTTGGTATCGATAGAGAATCTTTCAGTAGAGTTTTCCGCGCGTCCGCTATTCTCTGACGTGACGTTCGTGGTGAATCCCTCCGACCGCATCGCCCTCGTGGGTAAGAACGGGGCGGGGAAGTCCACGTTGCTCAAAATCATAGCAGGCCTCCAACGCCCTACCGGCGGACAGGTGGCCGCTCAGAAGGACATAACCGTGGGCTACCTCCCTCAGGTCATGCGCATCGCCGACGAGTGCACTGTCATGGAGGAGGCGGAGAAGGCATTCTCCGACATCAAGGACATGCAGGCGAGGCTCGACCGCATGAACGAGGAGCTGGCGGCACGCACCGACTACGAGTCGGACGACTACCTCGCACTCGTGCAGAGGTTCACACAGGAGCATGAGCGGTTCGACATTATCGGTGGTCAGAACTACCATGCCGAGCTGGAGCGTACGCTCTCTGGATTGGGATTCCGCAAAGAGGATTTCAATCGCCCGACGAGCGAATTCACCGGTGGGTGGC